>CAZGMH010000127.1:0-3454 GCA_964526765.1 uncultured Eubacterium sp. | reverse complement strand
CTGCAGCCGCGACGCTGGCGCAGACCGGGCAGCTCAACTGGCCGATCCCGCTGATGGCAGGTTTTGGGCTGGCGCTGTTCGCTGTGGGCTGGGGTCTGGTTTTCTTGAAGAGGAGAGACAATGCGTAAAAAAATCGGACTGATATTTATGGGCACAGGGGCAGCTTTGCTGATTGCAGCGCTGTCCCTGCTTTCTTTTAACAGATTGCAGGACCAAAAAGCCGGCAGGGCGGCGGATGAAATCCTGTCTTCCGTGATCGCGGTCATAGAGGAGCCGGACGGCGGAGACGCGGGGACGGATAGCGCGGACGGATATGACACGGATATGACTGTGGTGGAGATCGGCGGATACGGATATATCGGTTATCTGACAATCCCCGCGCTGGAACTCAGGCTGCCCGTCATGAGCGAGTGGGACTATACGAGGCTGAAAACAGCCCCCTGCCGCTATACCGGATCTTTAAAAACGGATGATTTGGTGATCTGCGGGCATAATTACGGCCGGCACTTCGGACGGCTGAAAAATTTACAGGCCGGGGATCTGCTGACGTTCACCGATATGGACGGCGTGACCACCGTTTATGAAGTTAAGGAGACACAGATCCTCCAGCCTGCCCAGGTGGAGGAGATGATCGAAAGCAGCTACGATCTGACGCTCTATACCTGCACCTATGGCGGCAGGACCCGCGTCACGGTGCGGTGCGACAGGGCTGAAAAGGAATAAATAGACAGGCCGGGGGATTTTTGCGATACGGCGGAGGGCAAAAACGCCGGTAAACAGTGAAAAATGGCTGCCTGATTGCCTTATTCATGAATTTTCTATTGAAATTACGGATAAGATTATCTATAATGATTCATGCTGACAGTAAATTTTAACAAAAATGTGATATCGGAGGAAATACTATGAATTCATTAGAGAAAGTGAAGGCAGTGGATATAGAAGTGGCTTCTGCCATTGAAGCTGAAATGAAACGCCAGAACAGCCACATTGAACTGATTGCGTCTGAAAACTGGGTGAGCCCGGCTGTGATGGAAGCCCAGGGATGTATCATGACAAATAAATATGCAGAGGGATACCCGGGGAAACGCTACTACGGCGGGTGCGAGTGCGTGGATATCGTGGAAAACCTTGCTATTGAGCGGGCAAAAAAGTTATTTGACGCAGAGTATGTCAATGTGCAGCCGCATTCCGGGGCGCAGGCAAATATGGCGGTACAGTTCGCGCTGCTGAAACCGGGGGACACCGTGTTGGGCATGAATCTGGATCATGGCGGGCATCTGACCCACGGAAGCCCGGTCAATTTCTCCGGGACGTATTTCCATATTGTGCCTTACGGCGTAAATGACGAGGGATTTATTGATTATGATAAAGTAGAGGAACTCGCAATGGAACATCAGCCGAAGATGATCATCGCAGGGGCCAGCGCTTATGCAAGAACCATCGATTTCCCGCGTTTCCGTGAGATTGCGGATAAATGCGGCGCTTATCTGATGGTGGATATGGCGCATATCGCGGGGCTGGTAGCGGCAGGCCTTCATCCGAATCCGATGCACTATGCGGACGTGGTTACGACGACGACCCATAAGACCCTTCGCGGACCGAGAGGCGGTATGATCCTTGTCTCCAGAGAATCTATGGAAAAAAATAATTTTAACTTTAATAAAGCGGTATTCCCGGGCGTCCAGGGAGGTCCCCTGATGCATGTCATCGCGGCGAAAGCGGTATGTTTTAAAGAAGCTTTGGATGACAGCTTCAAAGTGTACCAGCAGGGAATTGTCAACAATGCGCAGGCGCTTTGCAAAGGGCTGATCAGCCGTGGTATCAAAATTGTTTCCGGCGGAACGGACAATCATCTGATGCTGGTTGACCTTACGCCGTATGGGCTGACCGGCAAAGCAGTGGAAAAGCTTTTGGACGAGGCGCATATTACGGCAAATAAAAATACGATTCCAAACGATCCGAAATCCCCGTTTGTCACCAGCGGTATCCGTCTCGGGACGCCGTCTGTGACGTCCCGCGGGATGAATACGGAAGATATGGATCGCATTGCGGAGGCAATTTCCATTGTGATAAAGGAAGGTAAGCCGGGCATTGCGCGCGCAAGGCGGATTGTAGATGCGCTGACAGAAAAGTATCCTTTAAAATAGCGCTGTAAACTTAATGGAATATTAAGAAATAAAACGGCAAATTTAATCGTGAACTATGATAGAATAACTACAGAGCAATTCTGTAGTTATTTTGCGTCAGGGAAACAATTCGGGAGGAACATTTTTATGTCAAAGAAGAAAAGAATCATTCTAATCGCGGTGATTGCAGCTGCGGCAGCGGCTGTGGCCGCGGCAATTATTTTAAGCCGGAATTTCAATCCGGAAACAGGGGGAAATGACGCTGCGTATGTGGAATCCGCGGCAGAGCTTACAGGAGGGGCAAATTCCGGGAATCAGAACCGTTATTCCGGCGTCGTGGAATCCCAGGAGACATGGGATGTAAACTTAAATACGGAACAGACGGTAAAAGAAGTATTTGTGGAAGTCGGCAGCGAAGTGGAAGAAGGAACGCCGCTGTTTGAATATGATACGGATGATTTAAACCTGCAGCTTTCCCAGGCAAAGCTGGAGCTTGAGGAAATTGGAAATGAAATCAGCGGATATAATAGCCAGATCAAGGCGCTGACGGCGGAAAAAGCCGCAGTATCCCAGGATGAGCAGTTCAATTACACGGTACAGATCCAGAGCCTCCAGACTTCGATTAAACAGGCGGAGTATAACCAGGAAAGCAAAAAAATCGAAATTCAGAAAATCCAGGATTCCATGACACAGTCTGTAGTTACAAGTAAGATCGCAGGAGTGGTAAAAAGCATCAATGAGACGGGCAGTACTGATGATTACGGGAATCCGCAGCCCTATATGTCCATTCTTACCACCGGGGATTACAGGGTCAAAGGGCTGGTCAATGAGACGAACGTATGGATGCTTACGGAAGGGCAGCCGGTAATTTTACGTTCCAGGGTGGATGAAAGTATTACATGGATCGGAACAATCGAGACGATCGATACCGAAAATCAGGAGTCGGCAAATAATGAAGTAATATACAGCAGCGATTCCGGTTCGGATATGCAGTCATCCAAATATCCGTTTTACATAAAACTGGATTCCAGTGAAGGGCTGATGCTCGGACAGCACGTTTATATCGAACTGGATGCGGGCCAGACAGAGGTAAAAGAAGGGATCTGGCTTTACAGCGGATATGTGGTTCAGGAAGAAGAAACGCCGTATATATGGGCGGATAACGGAAACGGCAGGCTGGAGAAACGTACCGTCGAGCTTGGGGATTATGATGAGGAATTGGACATGTATCAGATTTTGTCGGGAATCACAGAGGATGATTATATTGCATGGCCGCAGGACGGTTTGACAGAAGGAATGAAAACCACGACAAATATGGAGGAATCCAT
>CAZGMH010000126.1:4964-6203 GCA_964526765.1 uncultured Eubacterium sp. | reverse complement strand
TGGTTGATTTTTGCAATTCCCTGGTCTATACTTATGTTTACGGCAAAAAGATGAAATGATTTGAGAGGTACGGCATGAATTTATATATTATGAGACATGGGGAGACCTTCTGGAACAAAGAAGGTTTGATACAGGGTTCCTCAGATATTGAACTGACTGAGCTTGGCACAGAACTGGCAGAAAAAACGCGGGACGGCTTTGCAAAAGATGGTATCCATTTCCAGAGAATTTATACAAGTCCCTACATAAGAGCGGTCAGGACGGCTGAAATTGTCAATGAAAAACAGTGTGCACAGCTAATGATTGATAGGCGTGTCCGGGAAATGTGTTTTGGAAAATATGAAGGTCTGCCTTTAAAAAAAATAAAAGATTCCGATAAAAATATTCAATATTGCTTTTCTGTCCCGTCACTCTATAAACCGGATGAGACAGGCGAGAGTTTTGCGGATGTCTATGAGAGGATTGACGATTTCCTGGACAATGAGATAAAGCCATTAGAACAGAATCACGATATTGAAAATGTGCTTGTTGTGTGTCACGGAGCTGTGATCCGAACATTTCTGACCCGTATAAAAAAGATGCAGTTGGATGAGTTCTGGACGATTTATCAGCCAAATTGCAGTGTGAACCAGATTGAATTGAAGGACGGAGTATTTACTTTGATAAGAGAAAATTTTCTTTATTATGAATCGGAAGAATTGACACATCGGGGGATATTGTAATGCCTACATGGAATTCGAGAGGGCTGCGCGGCTCTACATTGGAAGAATTTATTAACCGCACAAATGAAAAATATTTGGAAAACGGATTGGCGCTGATGCAGAAAATACCTACCCCAATCACTCCTGTTAATATTGATAAGGAGAGCCGGCATATTACGCTGGCATATTTTGAACAGAAAAGCACCGTTGATTATATCGGCGCCGTGCAGGGGATTCCGGTCTGTTTTGATGCCAAGGAATGCAGGACTGATACGTTTCCGCTGCAAAATGTGCATGAGCATCAGATCCGTTTTATGGAAAATTTTGAAAAGCAGGGAGGGGTTGCTTTTCTGATTATTTTTTTTGTGCACAGAGATTCTTTTTATTACCTGACATTTCGGGATTTAAAGCGTTTCTGGGAGCGCAGTATTAACGGAGGACGAAAAAGTTTCCGGGTAGATGAACTGGATGAAACCTACTTTTTTTCCGGTCACGGCGGGCTTTTGGTTCCATATCTGGAATTACTTCAAACAGACTT
>CAZGMH010000126.1:0-4864 GCA_964526765.1 uncultured Eubacterium sp. | reverse complement strand
ATTGCGCGCTGTGCGTCGAAATATTATATGGAGGATACAATTCCAATCCGGCTGTGTTATACCGGGAATACGTTTATTAATAATAACAGTTATCAGGGACGTTTAAAGGAACGTACCCAGTCAGGGGCGGAATTAATCGGCGACAGCTCCGTGGAGGCGGATGCTGAGATGCTTGCGCTTGCTGTCCGGCTGATGCAGTCTGCCGGATTGAAGGAATTTCAGTTGAGTGTCGGGCATGTGGATTTCCTGAGAGGTTTGTTTGAGGCGGCAAACTTAGATGAGGATACGGAAGCGGAGATCAGGGAATTACTGCTGAACCGGAACTTTTACGGTGTGGAAGAAGTAATCTCCAAATTTTCCCTGGATGACAATCTGGTATATTTATTCGGATTGCTCAAGGATGTTATGATGACGAAGGAAAAAATCGTAAAAGCAGAGGAAAAAGCCGCTGCGTACCCAAAGATTTATCAGGCGTTGAAACGTCTGGAACAGTTGGAAGATTTGCTCCGTCTCTATAAAATCGAGCAATATGTCTATTATGAGCTGGCAATGATTTCAGGATTTAATTATTATACGGGCATCATTTTTGCGGGATATACGTTTGGCAGCGGGGAAGCTGTTGTAAACGGAGGACGTTACGACAACCTGTTAAAATCCTTCGGAAAGACCGCGCCGTCCATCGGTTTTGCGGTTATTATTGATCAGTTGATGGCGGCGCTGCAGAGGCAGAATATTCATATTCCATTTGAGAATAAGACAAAGTGGTTTATTTACAGTGAGCATTACCGTTCGGATGCGATCAAAGATGCCCAGGTGCTTCGCAAACGCGGAGAAATTGTAGAATTAATGCCGCTCACAAAAGAAAATACAAAAGAAGTCTATGAGGATTATGCAAAGCGTAATCATATTCAGGATATTATTTATTACATATAGGAGGCCGTATGAGATACTTAACATTTGCACTGGGAAAAGGCCGTCTGGCAAACAAAACATTGGAGATGCTGGAAAAAACCGGCATTACATGTGAGGAGATGAAGGATAAAGATACAAGAAAACTAATCTTTGTCAATGAGGAATTAAAACTTCGTTTTTTCCTGTCTAAGGGTCCTGATGTTCCGACATATGTGGAGTATGGCGCCGCTGATATTGGAGTTGTGGGGCGGGATACCATTTTGCAGGAAGCGAGAAATATTTATGAGGTTTTGGATTTGGGCTTCGGGGCATGTACAATGTGCGTCTGCGGACCGGAATCTGCAAAGGATTTACTGCAGCATCACGAACAGATTCGTGTGGCAACCAAATATCCGAAAATTGCAAAAGATTATTTTTACAATAAAAAACATCAGACAGTAGAAATTATTAAACTGAACGGTTCGATTGAGCTTGCTCCGATTGTGGGGCTGGCGGATGTGATTGTGGATATCGTGGAAACCGGTTCCACGCTCCGGGAAAACGGGCTGACGGTACTGGAAGAGGTCTGCCCCCTCTCTGCGAGGATGGTTGTAAATCCCGTGAGTATGAAAATGGAGCAGGAGCGCGTCAGCAAACTGATCACAGACCTGCGCCGGGTTTTAAATGAGAATAAATAAGGAGAACATGGTTATGCGCACTTTAAAATTGACAAAAGATACGATAAGCAGGCTTTTGGGCGATCTGCTGAAACGCAGTCCCAATAATTATACGCAGTATGAGAGCAGTGTAAATGAAATTATTGCGAATGTCCGCAAAAATGGAGACGCGGCTGTATTTGACTATACGGAAAAATTTGACGGAGCGAAAATTACGGCAGAAACGATTGAGGTGACGGATGCGGAAATTGAGGAAGCATATGCATTGGTGCAGCCTGAACTGCTGGAAGTTATGCGCAAGGCAAAGGAAAACATTCGCATTTATCACGAAAAACAGAAGCAGTATAGCTGGTTTGACAGTTCCATTCCGGGCACGATGCTCGGACAAAAAGTAACGCCGATTGCAAAAGCAGGCGTCTATGTACCGGGCGGGAAGGCCGTTTATCCTTCCTCTGTATTGATGAACGTGATGCCTGCAAAGGTAGCCGGTGTGGGAGAGATTATTATGACCACGCCGTGCAGCAGAGAGGGAAAAGTAAATCCGTCTACGCTGGCAGCGGCGAAAGAAGCCGGAGTGGACCGCATTTTTAAGGTGGGCGGCGCACAGGCAATCGCAGCCCTGGCATTTGGAACGGAGAGTATTCCAAAGGTGGATAAAATTGTCGGGCCGGGCAATATTTATGTAGCCCTGGCGAAAAAAGCTGTTTTCGGACACGTCAGCATTGATTCCATCGCCGGTCCAAGTGAAATCCTTGTGCTTGCAGATGAGACGGCAAATCCCCGCTATGTAGCGGCGGACCTCTTATCCCAGGCAGAACATGACGAGCTGGCTTCCGCCATTCTGATTACAACCAGTGAGGAGCTGGCTGCGAAGGTTTCCGAGGAAGTGGATGCATTTACGGCAAAATTATCCCGCCGTGAAATCATCAAAAAGTCTCTGGAAAATTATGGATATATTCTGATTGCACCGGATATGGATACGGCGATTGAGACAGCAAATGAGATTGCCTCTGAACATATGGAGATTGTTACGGCCAATGCCTTTGAAGTGATGACAAAAATAAAAAATGCCGGAGCTATCTTTATCGGGGAGTACAGCAGTGAGCCCCTCGGCGATTATTTTGCAGGACCGAACCATGTGCTTCCGACGAACGGAACCGCTAAATTTTTCTCGCCCCTGAGCGTGGATGATTTTATCAAGAAATCCAGCATTATTTCTTATTCCAGGGAAGCTTTGGCGGCGGTTTACAAAGATATCGCACAGTTCGCTGACTGTGAGCAGCTCACCGCACATGCAAATTCCATCCGGGTGAGATTTGAGGAACAGGATTAAGAAAAGGGGGATTTGGCGATTATGGCTGAAAGTAGAATTGCAAAAGTAACGAGAAAGACAAGTGAGACGGATATTTCCCTCACTCTGAACCTGGATGGAAACGGAAAACAGGATATCCATACGGGGATAGGATTTTTTGACCATATGCTTTCCGGCTTTGCCAGACATGGATTTTTTGATCTGGATGTAAAAGTTGACGGAGACCTGCATGTGGACTGCCATCACACAATAGAAGATACCGGAATCGTACTGGGAAGCGCAATCCGGGAGGCAGTCGGGGACAAGAAGGGGATCAAACGTTTTGGCAGTATGATTCTTCCAATGGATGAAACGTTAGTTTTGTGTGCCATTGACTTGTCCGGACGTCCGTATTTTTCCTGTGACGCCAATTTTACAGTGAACCGGGTGGGGGATATGGACACGGAGATGGTGAGGGAATTTTTCTATGCCATTTCCTATGCAGCCGGAATGAACCTGCATTTTAAAGTTTTATCCGGCACAAATAACCATCATATCATAGAAGCCCTTTTTAAAGCTTTCGGAAAAGCTTTGGATGAGGCGTCCTCCTGTGATACGCGCATTACCGACATTTTATCTACGAAAGGCAGCTTATAAATTATGAAATACAGTCAAAAAAGTCTGATTGCGACGCTTTATTTAAAAAACGGGAATCTGGTCCGGGGCTTTCATGATGATACGCCGGACGGTGATTTATTTCAGCGGATTCGCGTTTACAACAATAACGGCATTGACAAAATCTACCTGTTCGATCTCTCGGATAATGATGAGGAACATGAGCTCAATCTGCATACGATGAAAGAAATTAACCGGGTGGCGGAAATCCCGGTCTATGCCGGGGGCAATATCAACCGTCTGGAAGATATTAAAAAAATCCTCTATACCGGCTGTAAAAAGGCGATTCTGAATCCGGTCAAGGATATTACGGCACAACTGGCAAAGGAAGGGGCTCTCCGGTTTGGAAGAGACAAACTTGCGATGTCGATTCACAATGTGGATCTGTTTTTTAAACAGAAAGCGGATGTGGAGGGAAATATCAGTGAGATTATCGTCCTTGAACCGCACCTGACCGGCACAATTGGAAATGTGACGGATATGCCCTACTCTATTATTATGGGGGATATGGATTTTGAATCCATAAAAGAAATTTTGATTTCTGAGGAGACAATTCAGGGAATTTCATCTGCATCCATCAGCAAGGAGGATGCAAATGTGATGGGGTTAAAGGAATTTCTGGGCGGACAGGGAATCCCAACCGGACATCTTGAAAATGCGCTGGACTGGTCTGAGTTCAAACTTGGGCAGGACGGCCTGATTCCGGTTATTGTCCAGGATCACAAGACGAATGAAGTGCTGATGCTGGCATATATGAACGAGGAGGCTTTCTATACGACGCTGTCCCTTGGGAAAATGACATATTACAGCAGAAGCCGCAGAGAACTCTGGATAAAGGGAATGACTTCCGGGCATTTCCAGTATGTGAAATCCCTGTCTATCGATTGTGATAAGGACACGATTCTTGCAAAGGTATCCCAGGTAGGAGCCGCGTGCCATACCGGAAACCGGACCTGTTTCTTCACGGATCTGGTAAAAGCGGAATATACAGAAAAGAATCCGCAGGAAGTATTTGAGCGGGAATATAATATTATCCAGGATCGCAAGCTGCATCCGAAGGAAGGGTCTTACACAAATTACCTGTTTGATAAGGGAATCGACAAAATTCTCAAAAAAGTGGGTGAGGAAGCGACAGAGATTGTGATTGCAGCAAAAAATCCGAATGCGGAGGAAATTAAATATGAGATTGCGGATTTCCTGTATCATATGATGGTTATGATGGTGGAAAAAGGCATTTCCTGGGATGAGGTTTTGGAAGAACTTTCCCAGAGATAAAGAAATGAGAGAGCTGTTTTTGTAGCAATATGAAAATAGCTCTTTTTGTTTTTTG
>CAZGMH010000125.1:2052-6284 GCA_964526765.1 uncultured Eubacterium sp. | reverse complement strand
GAGACATCCGCGCCGGAGGAGAGTTCCGATGCAGAGCAGCTTGAAGCGACAGAGATTACCGTATTTGCGGCGGCAAGTTTGAATACAGTTCTGGACGAGCTGATTACGATTTACAATGAATCACAGCCGAATGTGACAGTTACGGCAAGTTATGACAGTTCAGGCGTTTTATTGTCACAGATTGAGGAAGGCGCCGCCTGCGACGTATTTTTCTCGGCAGCGCAGAAGCAGATGGATACCCTTCAGGATGAAGACGGGCTTGTTGTGGAAGGAACCAGACATAATGTGCTGAACAATCAGGTAGTTGTTGTTACGTATAAGGACAGCGGTACAAGCGTAACCGGACTTGAGGATATCGCAAATGCCTCCAGCATAGCCCTTGCAGACGGCAGCGTACCGGTTGGCAAATATACCAGGCAGGCTATGGTAAATGCAGGCATGCTGGATGAAGCAGAGGATGTATCTGCGATTACTACCCAGGAAATTTCTGAGGCATTGGGCGGCGTTGAGATTAACGAATGCAAAAATGTAAGCGTTGTTGCTTCCCAGGTAGCAGAGGGCTCCAATGAGGTTGGTACCGTATATTATTCCGATACCTATGGATTGGAAGATAAGCTTGAAATTCTGCAGGTTGTAAGCTATGATTTAACAGGAGATGTTATTTATCCGGTAGCTCAGGTTGTGAATGATGAGGCTGATGAGCTGGAACAGGCGGCGGCGCTTGACTTCGTAAACTTCCTGATATCCGATGCGGCAAAAGCAGTATATGATAATTATTATTTTGATACAAATGTAGAAGATTAAGAAGCATCAAAAAATAAATCGGGAGAAGTATTTCCCGGAAACCAGGAATGGCATCTGAGCATTTTAACAGAGTTTCAGATGCCATTTTTGCTATGAAGAAGAAAGAGCGAGGAAAAGAGACTATGGATACGTTTGTAGAACTGATGGGAAGCCTGGACTGGAGTCCGCTTCTGATTTCCCTGAAAACAGGGATTGTGGCGACGATTATTTCTTTTTTTCTGGGCATTTTTGCGGCGCGTAAAGTAGTGCGGGCGGGGGAGAAAGCAAAGGCGGTTGCAGACGGTATTCTGACGCTTCCGATGGTACTGCCGCCGACAGTTGCAGGATTCTTTTTACTGCTGCTGTTCAGCAAGAGAAGACCGCTGGGCATGTTTTTGTTTGATACATTTGGCATTAAAGTGGTGCAGACATGGCTCGGATGCATTATCGCGGCGACGGTAATCGCGTTCCCGCTGATGTACCGAAATGCACGGGCGGCTTTTGAACAGTTGGATTCAAACCTGATTTACGCCGGACGGACGCTCGGTATGTCTGAAATGTCTATATTCTGGAAAGTGATTGTCCCGAATGCGGGACCGGGCATTATCTCAGGAACAATACTGACGTTTGCCAGGGCTCTCGGTGAGTATGGAGCGACATCCATGCTTGCGGGGAATATTCCGGGCAAGACAGCTACCATTTCCCAGAAAATCGCGATGGTTATCCAGGACGGCGACTATATGACCGCCGGCGTGTGGGTTATTATTATCTTACTGATTGCATTTGGCGTAATCGTGGCAATGAATCTGGCAGCCGGAAAAAATATGAAAAATATTCAGCGCTGGTAAAGAGGAAAAATAAATGGCGATTGATGTAGATATCAGGAAAAAAGTTGGAAATTTTCAGTTGGATGTCAGGTTTTGCGCAGAGGAAGAAATTTTTGCCCTGCTTGGCGCTTCCGGCTGTGGAAAGAGTATGACGTTAAAATGTATTGCAGGGATTGAAACCCCGGATGAAGGGCGTATTGTATTAAATGACAGGGTTTTATATGATTCCGCGGAAAAGATTAACCTGATTCCCCAAAAGAGGAAAGTCGGTTACATGTTCCAGGACTATGCGCTGTTTCCGAATATGACCGTAGAGAAAAACATTATGGCGGGAATGGGAAAAAAGCCGGAGAGAAAGGTAGTGGCAGATTATATTGAGCGTTTTCAGTTAAAAGGACTGGAAAATCATCTGCCAAAGCAATTATCCGGGGGGCAGAAGCAGAGGGTGGCGCTGGCGCGGATGATGGCTGCCCGGCCGGAAATCCTGCTGTTGGATGAGCCGCTGTCAGCCCTTGACAGTTTCTTAAAATGGCAGGTAGAGGAAGAAATGATGGAGATATTAAACGGAATCAAAAAGACGGTTCTCTTTGTATCCCATAGTAGGGATGAAGTTTATCATCTCTGCGACAGCGTTTGTGTCCTGGAAAAAGGGCATGTGGAGACGGTTCAGAAAAAGATGGAATTTTTTGACAATCCGCAGACGGCGGCTGCAGCCCGCATATCCGGCTGCCGGAATATTGTGCCGGCAGAGAGGGTTTCTGACCATGAGCTGCTCGTCCCCGGCTGGGGTATGCGTTTTGTGTTGGAAAAGAAAATTCCCGGGGATATTGCCTATGCAGGCGTTCGCGCCCATTATATCGAAGTCCTGCCGGAATTTGCACAGGGCGCGAATATCGGAACCATGCAGGTAGAACACTTACTGGAACAGCAGTTTGAGTCAGAGCTGGTACTGCTCTGCGATTCTGAGGAACATGTACAGCTCCGCATTTTAATGGACAAAGAAAAAGCTGCCGGGCTTGCCAAAAAGGAGCGGCTGACCATCAGGATACCGGAAAGCGCGCTGCTGCTGCTGAGAGCATGAAAAAGAAATTACCGGTATTGTTTGGGCGTCAGTCCCGTATACTTTTTGAATACTTTAGAGAAGTAGCTTTGGTCCTCAAATCCGGTGGCAAGGGCGATATCGATAACGGAGTAATTGGTGTTGGCAAGAAGCCGTTTACTCTCCTCTATGCGGACCATATTCAGGAACTCCTTGAAGGAAGAACCGGTGGACTGCTTAAATATTGTGGAAAAATAGGCGGAGTTCAGGTGTACATGCCCCGCAACGTCATCCAGTGAAATGGGTCCGGCAAAGTTCTGGGATATATACTGGATGGCTTTTTTTATAATCTCGCTGTTTTTATCCGGAATATAATCAAATACACATTCTGTAAACGTCTCCACTGTTTCCTGAAGCCTGTAGCACAGGTCGTCCAGGGAGTGAATGCTGTCCTGGGACATCAAAAACTGATTATTGATGCGAAATACACTGTCAGATGTGGCGCCGCCCTCGATGGCTGCCCGGGACAGGATGGAACACAATTCAATGGATCTTGCCTTGACATATTCCAGGCTGTTTCCCCCCGAGAAGAATACATATCCGAGCAGGTCGTTGAGGATTGCTTTTGCATCTTCCCGGTTCCCGGTTTTTACTTTTGTAAGAAGCTGCTGCTCCAGATCCATCGGATATGCGGCATGAAAATCGTTTCCCCGGGCTTTCAGATTTTGGATGGACTCATTAATCCGGGATTGCTGATACAATTTATCTTTATTTACGGCAAGCTGGCGCTTTCCCTCCAGAATCAGGTCGGAGAACAGGTAGTACAGCAGGCGGCTGATATGAGTTACCATCCGGGAGGGGATAACCGCGATGGAATCCAGTTCCTCGTAGAGATCCAGCAGGGTGGACGTATTCATATGAAAGCGTTTATCCAGTCCAAGCACCAGGGTGGAATCAGGTTCATCCATCAAAAAAGGGCCGACTAAAACAGAACCAAACAACGTATTCTGGTTGACCAGCGGGAAAACGATATGATTCAGGTTTGCATGGCAGGAGAAAATATAAGTTTCTCCGAGTTCGATGGCTCTCTGGCTGGCGTTGATATGTACTTTTTCGCAGGAGTCATTTGGCGGCAGAAAACGCTTGATAATTTTACAATAATTGCAGGTATCCCCGTAACATTCCAGAATGCCCCCCTTATAGTCGATTAACTGAACGGGGAGGCGGATACATTCGTGAAAAGACAGGAGCATATCGCATACTGTCTGGCGGTCTACAATATTATATAAATAAGAATCCATACTTTCATCTCCTCAATAAAAACCAAAAAAAATCATAAAACATATAAATTATTATAGCGTGTTAAAATATAAATGCAATACAACTAAAAAAAATCACAATTATTTTTCCGCATGGCGTCATGCTGCGGCCGCATAAGAAAAATATAAGGATTTCAATATTTACAATTGGTGTTTTGTTGTGATAGAGTATGAAAGAGATAAAGTGGAAAAAGAAAAATGAAGGAAAAAGACGAAGAAGAAAAATAAGAGAAGAGAAATAAAAGAAGAAAGACAAAGAAAAAA
>CAZGMH010000125.1:0-1952 GCA_964526765.1 uncultured Eubacterium sp. | reverse complement strand
AAATAAAAGAAGAAAGACAAAGAAAAAATAAAAGATGAAAAATGAAGGAAAAAAGACGATATGAAAATGTGGGAAAAGAACGTCCGCAGGGTTGTGCCCTATGTTCCGGGGGAACAGCCTGACAAAACGAAAATGATAAAGCTGAATACGAATGAAAATCCGTATCCTCCGGCCCCGGGGGTGGAGAAGGCATTGCGGGATTTGGATGCGAAACGTCTGCGCCTTTACCCGGACCCGGCATGTACGAAGCTGGTGGAGGCGATTGCGGAGAATAAAGGTTTAAAGCCGTCCCAGGTATTTGTGGGAGTCGGATCTGATGATGTGCTTGCAATGTGCTTTTTGACATTTTTTAACAGTGAAAAGCCGATTTTGTTTCCGGATATCACGTATTCCTTTTATGATGTATGGGCGGATTTGTACCGGATTCCATACGAGACACAGCCGTTAGACGGGAATTTTGATATTTGCAGGGAGGACTATTATAAGGAAAACGGGGGAATTATTTTTCCGAATCCAAATGCGCCCACCGGAGTAGAGGCATCCCGGGAATTGATTGAGGATATTTTGCGGCATAATACGGATTCTATTGTCATCGTGGACGAAGCGTATGTGGATTTTGGGGCGCAGTCAGCTTTGCCGTTGTTGGAGAAATATGATAACCTGATTGTTGTTCAGACTTTTTCAAAATCGCATTCTATGGCGGGAATGCGTATCGGATATGCAATGGCGTCCCCGGTTCTGATTAAATATCTGAATGATGTGAAATATTCATTCAATTCCTACACGATGGATCAGACCGCGCTGGCTCTGGGTATTGCGTCCGTGGAGGATCAGTCCTATCTGGAAGAAACCCTGGCGAAAATAGTAAATACCAGGGAGCGTGTAAAAGTAAAAATGCGTGAGCTTGGATTTTCTTTCCGGGATTCAAAAAGCAACTTCATTTTTGCAGCGCATAAGTCCTGCCCGGCAAAGGAGCTGTTTGAGGCGTTGAAGGAACAGGATATTTATGTGCGCTATTTTGAAAAACCGCGCATTGACAATTATCTGCGCATAACGATTGGCACGGATGAGGAGATGGATACATTTCTGGCGTTCGTGGAGGAATATTTAAAGGAGAGATAGAAAGGAATTTGTTATGGAAAGTCTTGTAACATGGTTTACCGGCACTCTGGGAGAGCACATTTCCAGAGAGGCGGTTGTATTTATTATTTCGTTATTTCCCATTCTGGAATTAAGGGGCGGAATCCTTGCCGCATCACTTCTGGATGTGGAGATGTGGAAGGGAATCATTATCAGCGCTATTGGAAATTTTCTTCCAATCCCGTTTATCCTGTTTTTTATCAAAAGGATATTTGCCGTATTGAAAAAGACAAAACTGTTTCGGCCGCTGGTAGAGAAGCTTGAAAGAAGGGCGATGAAAAAGCGCGGTCAGATTGAAAAATATGAGTTTTGGGGTCTGGTACTTTTTGTGGGGATTCCGCTGCCCTGCACGGGGGCGTGGACCGGTTCCCTGGTGGCAGCCCTGATCGATATGGATTTGAAAAAAGCAATCAAAGCGACGTTGCTCGGTATCTGTATCGCGGCGGGAATTATGACTTTGATTTCTTATGGGATTATTGGAAATATTGTGAGCTGAAAAAGTGAGGAAGGAAGGCGGTTTATTATGGAAGAAAGAATGGTAAAGCTGTATGCGAGAAACAATGGAAATGTAGCGCTTCATGCGATACCGGGGCATTTCGCTACCAGTCATTCACATATTAATTTTTATATTGATATGACAAGTTTAAAGACCCGTGCGAATGAGGCGATGGAGGTTGCCAAAAGCCTTGCGGGTGATTATGTGAATTCCACAACCGTAGATACGATTGTCTGCATGGACGGGACGGAAGTCGTGGGTGCATATCTGGCGCAGGAATTTGAAAAACGGGGTTTCCCGAATACAAACCTGCATG
>CAZGMH010000124.1:0-6416 GCA_964526765.1 uncultured Eubacterium sp. | reverse complement strand
TAATTTGTTTTTTCGGCGTCGTGTGCGAGGAAGTTCAGCCCATTCATGGAGATTCCCATAATCAGGTCGCCGACCTCCTCAATCGGCTGCTTGTATCCGCACCCAATCCAGTTTTCCAGGATACCGACCATTCCGTTTGCCAGATAAGCATAGGAATAATCCAGTTCGGTTGTCGTGGCGTTGGGGTACATTTCCTGCCAGGCTTTCATACTGTTGTCATACCCAAGATAAAATAGCTGCCGGATAAAAGAAGAATCCCCGTGGGGGCCAATCAGAACCTGGCATAAATCCCTGTTTTCATCCACAAGCTTTAAAAGTTCCTTGAACCAGTCCTCCGTATTCAGAGTGAAAACGATATTTTCGAACAGTTCGTTCTGAATCTGGGTTAAAAGCGCATATACATCTTCATAATACGTGTAGAAGGTACTGCGGTTGATATCTGCCAGCTTGCAGATATCCGTTACGGTGATTTTACTGATGGGCTTATCCTTCAGCAATTCAAAAAGAGATTGCCGTATCACTTTTTTGGTGTATTTTGTTCTGCGGTCTGTCGCCATATCATGCCTCCCTGGGGAAAATTTTTTTTCTGACCGCCAATGGACAGGAACACTTCATTTGAGGTTTGTCAAATTTCCAACAAATGTGGAAAAAATGTGGGAAAATTGACAGAAACAAATAAATTGACGGTTGATATTTTGCTTTCATTGATTATAATATACAACAGAAAAAAATGCAACAGGTGTTGAAAAAAGAACAGGTAGTTACAAAACGGATACCTGTTGCCCAGATATGATTTATAGGAGAAATGTTGTCAGGAAACGTATAATGAAAGGAGAAACAAAACATGGCAAGTTTATCACATACCATGCAGAGAAAGGCGTTCAGCGCGGCGATTGACGTGGCGTTAAAGCGTCTGAACAAAGACAGGGAAAAAGGACTGCTTCAGATTATCGACCTTGCGGAGAGATTCATGGGCGATAACTTTAAACCGGAATCCTATGAAGGAGCAAGAAAAATTGTAAGAGATCCGAATCATAAATGGATGAAATTTGTGAATAACATGCTGGATGAGCTGGATCCGAATGTTGCAAAAATGACGGCGTTAAACCTCGGTTTCGAGGCGGCGTTCTATGGCACAAAGACTATCCGCAGGATGAGGAAAGAGCATGACTGCAATATCCCATGGCTGATCCTGATGGATCCGACCAGCGCATGTAATTTAAGATGTACCGGATGCTGGGCGGCAGAGTATGGTTACAAATTAAATCTTACTTATGAGGAAATGGACAGTATTGTTACACAGGGGAAAGAGCTGGGCGTTTACTTCTACATGTTCACCGGCGGTGAACCGCTTGTTCGCAAGGCGGATTTATTAAAGCTTGCGAAAAAACATAACGACTGTGCATTCCACAGCTTTACAAACGGCACTTTAATTGACGAGGAGTTCTGCAAAGAAGTTCAGAAATTAGGAAACTTTTCATTCTCTTTGAGCCTGGAAGGTTTTGAGGAAGCAAACGACGGACGCCGCGGCAGCGGTATTTACCAGAAGGTTCTTCATGCGATGGATCTGATGAGACAGTATGGTTTATTCTTTGGCACGTCCGTATGTTATACAAGAAAGAATATGGATGCGGTTACTTCCGATGAGTTCTTCGATTTGCTGATCGAACACGGATGCCGTTACGCATGGTATTTCCATTATATGCCGGTTGGAAATGAAGCGGATGTAGACCTGATGCCGACAATGGAACAGCGTGAATACATTTATAAGAGAATCCGCGAGATCCGTGCATTTGAGGGCGGAAAGCCAATCATGGTGATGGATTTCCAGAACGACGGCGAGTTCGTAGGCGGATGTATCGCGGGAGGACGTAACTATTTCCATATCAATGCAAACGGTGATGCGGAGCCATGTGTATTTATTCATTACTCCGGCGCAAATATCCGCGAGAATACATTGCTCGAGTGCCTGAAACAGCCGTTATTTCTGGCTTACAGGGATAATCAGCCGTTCAATGACAATATGCTCCGTCCGTGTCCGATGCTGGAGAATCCTGAGAAATTGCAGCAGATGGTAAAAGAGACCGGCGCAAAATCTACGGATTTACAGTCCCCGGAGAGCGCAGAGCATCTTTGCGGCAAGTGCGAGTCTTATGCAAAAGAGTGGGAAGAACATGCAGAGAAATTGTGGGCAGATCACCATTTTGTAAAACAGGGCTACACCAATTTTAAGGACACGATCTAAATAAGTATAACATATCACACAATATACAGGAGGAATTTACAAGATGGACGTAAAACACGCTGCGGCGAGAAAATCATTCGAATTGGCGTTTACAGGGGTTTACAGATATATTAATAAAAATCGTGAAGAGAATCTGGTAAAATTGATGAATCTGGCACAGAAAATTGCAGGAAAGAACTTCCCGCAGTATTTCTGGGACAATGCAAATGAGGTTCTCGGCGATCCGGAACAGAAATGGACACAGATGATTTATAACGCATTGGAAAGACTTCATCCAAACGTAATCAAACAGCATGTTTTAAACATGGGATTTGAGGCAGGTCTGACCGGATTTAAGAAAGTAAAGGAAAACCGCGAGAAATACGGCTGTAATGTACCGTGGGTTATCCTGATGGATCCGACCAGCGCATGTAACTTAAAGTGTACCGGATGCTGGGCGGCGGAATATGGCCATCAGCTTCAGCTCAGCAATGAGGAGCTGGACCGTATCATCACGGAAGCAAATGAGCTGGGTATCCATTTCTTTGTATTGACGGGCGGCGAACCGCTTGTCCGCAAGAAAGACATCCTGATGCTTGCCGAGAAACACAATGACTGTGCGTTCCATATTTTTACAAACGGTACCCTGATCGACGAGGAGTTCTGTAAAGAAGTACAGAGATTGGGCAACTTATCCTTTGCGGTATCTGTAGAGGGATATGAGGAGACTAACGACGACAGACGCGGCAAGGGCGTATTTGAGAAAGTTATGCACGCGATGGATTTGATGAAAGAGTACGGCCTGTTATATGGGACTTCCATCTGCTACACAAGCAAAAATTATAAAGTCGTAACATCGGATGAGTTTTTACAGATGCTGGTGGACAAAGGGGCGATCCTCTCCTGGTTCTTCCACTATATGCCGGTTGGAAAAGATGCAAGTACGGATTTGCTTCTGACGCCGGAACAGCGTGAATATATGGTTCAGCGTGTCCGCTACGTGCGCAGCAGAAACTGCCCTATCAAACTGTTCACCCTGGATTTCCAGAATGATGCGGAGTTCGTAGGCGGATGTATTGCAGGCGGTAAGAACTACTTACATATCAACCCGAACGGCGATGTGGAACCCTGCGTATTCATCCATTATTCAAACGTAAACATCAAAGATCATTCTCTGCTCGAGTGCTTACAGCAGCCGTTGTTTATGCAGTATCATGATAATATGCCGTTTAACAACAATCAGCTCCGCCCATGCCCAATGCTGGAGAATCCGGAAATGATTAAGAAAATGGTTGAGGCTTCCGGGGCGCACTCTACGGATATGCAGGCAGAGGAGCCGGTTGACAGTCTGATTGCAAAGACAATTCCGTATGCCGAGAACTGGAAAGACACAGCAGACAGACTGTGGAACGAGCGTCAGGAAGAAATCGGGCAGGCGAAAAAAGAGCGCGAAGAAAAATACGGAGCGTAATCAATTTTATCTTATCGAATAATTTATTTTAAACAGGGCACAGTATTCCAATGGAGGGATACCGCGCCTTGTTTTTAATTTTGTACACGAATCATTACCGGACAGTAACTAAATATCTAAAAAGTTATATGCAAAGTTCCCCAAAAGTGGTAAAATATAGATGGCATTTTATGCAAAACAGTAAATTGTATTACAATAAATACAAAAGACTTGCAAAACATCAGATTTATGTGTTAGAGTGTGATTGTATTTTTTTTAGTACAAAAAGGAGGCGAGAAGGAAGTGTTATCTGACACAATCAGGAAAGTCAATGAGGCGGAGCAGCGTGCGCAGGATATTGTGCAGGAAGCGAAAAATAAGGCCGCCGCAATTGTGGAGACTGCCAGAGAACAGGCAAAGCAGAATCTGGGCAGCGCACAGGAACAGGCGCGGGAAGAAGCGAAAGCGGCGCTTGTTCAGGCAGAGAAAGAGGGGGAGGAAGACAGGAAACAATATGCCTCCGAAATCAAAAAACAGCTCGATGTCACGATACGTCAGGCATTGGAGAAATCAGATGCGGCAGTAGACGCGATTATTGCAGGGCTGGTGTAAGAAAATAAGAAAAGGAGGAAGTTTCAATGGCAGTATTGCAGATGCAGCGTATGAATCTGGTTGCCATGAAGCAGAATCGAAAAGCTATTCTGGAATACCTTCAGGAATTGGGCGTGCTGGAGATTGATGTGAAGCTGGATGAGAATATCAGCGTATCGCATCAGGATACCTCCGTACCGCGGTCCGAGTTTGAAAAACGGGCTGCAGCGGCGGATCAGGCAATCGCAATCCTGAACAAATATGAACCGGAAAAGACATCGCTTCTGTCTTCCCTGGCGGGAAAGCCTCTGATAGATGAGTCAGAGTATGAAAAAACCGTACAGAACCAGCAGGATTACATTAGAATGGCAAATAATATCGCTGCATGGGAAAAAGAAATTGCAGAAGCAAACGCCAATATCCAGAAGCTTGAAAATCAGGCGGAAACGCTTGTCCCCTGGCAGGAACTCGATATTCCGATGAACACCGCCGGGACAGGGCAGACGGTATTGTTCCTGGGGACGGTTCCGCAGCAGGCGACGCAGGAAGCCGTGCTCACCGCACTGAAAGTACATGAACCGGCAGTAGACGCCGCTGATGTGGAAATATTTGCAGCCGGAAAAGACGCGTCTTATTTGTCGGTGCTTTGCCTGAAGAAGGATGCACAGGCGGCGGAAGAAGCGCTCAGGGAAATCGGTTTTGCAAAACCGTCCTGGTTCATCAGGCGTACGCCTGCGCAGGAACAGAAAGTAATAGAAGAACAAATCAAAGAATACCGGGTGGACATCCAGAATAACATTGCAAAAATTGTGGATTTGAGTCCACACCGGGAACAGTTCCGCCTGGTTTCTGATTATTACCGGCTCAGAGCCGATAAATACGAAGCGCTTGGCATCCTGCCGCAGACAGCGAATACGTTTGCAATCAGCGGTTATATCCCTGCATGCCGGGCAGCGGAAGTGGCAAAGGAGCTGGAAGCGAAATATCAGGCAGTGGTGGAGCTGGAAGAAATCGGGGAAAAGGAAGAGCCTCCGGTACTTTTAAAGAACAATGGCTTTTCAAATTCGGTGGAAGGCGTTCTGGAATCTTATGGTCTGCCGAAAAAGGGAGAAGTGGATCCGACGCTGTTCATGTCGATTTTTTATGTGTTCCTGTTTGGTATGATGCTCTCGGATGCGGCTTATGGAGCGATCATTTCCGTTGTATGCGGAATTGCGCTGCTGAAATTCCCGCGCATGGATGAGGGATTGAGAAAGTCCATCAAATTATTTTTCTGGTGCGGACTTTCCACTTTGTTCTGGGGAATTATGTTCGGCAGTTATTTCGGCGATGTGGTCAACGTCATATCCCGGAACTATTTCGGACACGAAGTATCTATACCGGCGCTGTGGTTTGCGCCTTTGGATGACCCGATGAGACTGTTAATCTTTTCCCTGCTGTTTGGTATCATCCATATGTTTATCGGTTTGGGATTAAAGGGATACATGACGCTGAAAGATAAGGATATCGTAGGGTTTATCAGTGATACTTTATCCTGGTATTTGCTGCTGGTAGGATTGATTTTAATCCTGCTTCCGACATCCATCTTTGAGTCCATTTCGAACATGAAGTTTAACTTCCCGCCGGCTTTGAATACGGCGGCGCTGGTAATGGCTGCGGCGGGCGCTTTAATCATACTGGTAATGAGCGGACGCCGGAAAAAGAAAAAAATCGGTATGCGGCTTGCAATCGGTCTTTACGATCTGTATGGCATCACGAGCTGGTTATCTGATTTATTATCCTATTCCAGACTTCTGGCGCTGGGACTGGCGACAGGCGTAATCGCCCAGGTTATTAACCAGATGGGTTCCATGTTTGGAACGGGCGTTTTCGGAACGATCGTATTCATCGTAGTATTTCTTGTTGGGACCGTACTTAATATGGCAATCAACCTTTTGGGAGCTTATGTACATTCCAACCGTCTTGAGTTCGTAGAGTTTTTTAATAAATTCTATGACGGCGGCGGAAGACCGTTCCAGCCTTTTAAGGCAGCGACAAAATATGTAACATTTAAACGTAAATAAATAATATGAACGAAATAAAAAATTATAAAATTCAGGAGGACTAAAAAAATGAGTTTAGGAGTTGTATTTGCATTAGGTGGAGCTGCAT
>CAZGMH010000123.1:5197-6541 GCA_964526765.1 uncultured Eubacterium sp. | reverse complement strand
ACCCTTTTTATGATTCTTGTGGCAGGCGTTTTCTTTGCAACTCTGTTTTCACTTTCAAACCGCGAAATTCTTGCCTCCGTGCAAAATATGTTAAAGAACCAGGTACAGGAAAGTATTGACGATATTGAAGAAGACGACGGCGGTCTGGACATTGACTCAGATTTCTTTTCTCTGGAGGACAATGTCTATCTGTCGGTCTACGATCCTGATTTTCTCTTCTTATATGGCAAAATACCCCAGGGATTCGGCGGACAGCCGGACTTTCTGGATGGAGAACTGCAGACAATACGGGAAAATAACTATATATGGTACGTTTACGACCTCCATTATATAATTGAAGATTACGGGCCTGTCTATATCCGCGGTATCACTTCCGCCACACGGGCGGAAAATGAATTTCGGATTACACTGCGATTTGCAATGACTCTCATGCCTCTCCTCATTTTGGTATCCGTGCTGCTCGGATACCGTCTCGTACGCAGGGCGCTGCTGCCCGTACAGAAATTAACAGATACCGTGCAGGAAATCCAGATGGACGCGGACTTGTCCCGCAGAATTGGTCTGTCTGGCTCCACGGAGAAAAAGCAGGATGAGATTTATCATCTTGCGGCAACCTTTGACCAGATGTTAGAAAAGCTGGAAGAATCTTTTTGCCGGGAAAAGCAGTTTACTTCCGATGTATCCCATGAGCTGCGTACTCCTGTCAGTGTCATACTTGCCCAGTGCGGCGTTCTCCTGCAGGATAAAGAGCTCACTGATGTGCAGAGGGAACAGATTTCGTTGATTGAGCGAAAAACGAAACAGATTTCCGCCATGATTTCACAGCTTCTCATGCTGTCCCGCGCCGATCAGGGACGTCAGCAGTTATCGAAGGAATATTTAAACCTGAGCGAACTGACGGTAATGATTGCCGAGGAACAAAAAATGCTGGCAGAGGAAAGACAGATTCACATCCATTCTGATATCGAACCGGATATTTATGCCTGGGTGGACGAAACATTTTATATCCGCATGCTGATCAACCTGATTTCCAATGCCATATATTATGGAAAAAATCAGGGAAATGTCTATATTACCCTGCGCATCCATGCCGGGCAGATTACCGGAACGATAAGGGATGACGGTATCGGCATATCCGCCAAGGATATTTCCCATATATGGGAGCGTTTTTACCGGGCGGATCAGTCCCGCACGGACGGCGCCCACTCCGGGCTTGGTCTTTCTATGGTAAAATGGATTATCGAGGCTCATGACGGCCACATTACCGTCGAAAGCGCTTTAAACAGCGGCAGCACATTCACTTTCACCCTGCCGTCGGGGGAATCGCAAAAAAATTAATAAAAA
>CAZGMH010000123.1:0-5097 GCA_964526765.1 uncultured Eubacterium sp. | reverse complement strand
TGGAACGCGTACCGGGCGCGTCCGGGCAAAATTTAAAAATTGAACTGGATTATGACGACGGTTATTACAAATACGAAGGCGAAATTATTTATGATCAGAAAGAATATGAATTTGAAATTGACGCAGATACCGGCACATTCCTGGAGTGGAGTGAAGAAAGATGGTAACACGCTCCGACTGCCGCAGGGATTTTGTTTCATAGGAATATTGCGAAGCAATTTCCTATGAAACAAAAAGAAGGAACCGCACACCGTTTTTTTACCGGCATACGGTTCCTTTTTGTCATATTTATACCGGATAGGCGCCGTTTTTATAATCGGCTGCTTCCGGATCCACCTTTGTCTGCTGCGCTTCGCGGAATTTAAAGAAATCCAATGCCTGCTGCGGGAACAGCGCATAAGAGAGCACATCCTCATCCTGCTGTTTCCAGCGCGCCATCTCCTCCTCAATCTTGTCAAGCTCCGGCTCGATTAAATCTGCCGGACGGCAGGTAATCGCTTTCTCTTTGTCTGCTCCGAGCACCTTGTCTACCACCTCCGGATTAAACGGTTTTACCGTCTGTCCGTATTCGCCAAGTAAGATGCTCTTTGTCTCCTTGGTCGCTACTTTATAGCGTTCACCCATCAGAACATTTAACACAGCCTGCGTTCCCACAATCTGACTGGAAGGCGTTACAAGAGGCGGCTCCCCCAGGTCTTTGCGGACACGTGGAATCTCTTTGAGCACTTCCTCATATTTATCTTCCGCATTCTGCTCCTTCAGCTGGGAAATCATATTGGAAAGCATACCGCCCGGAACCTGATAGCGCAATGTGTTGATATTTACGCCGAGCACCTTCGGATTCAGCAGACCGCTCGCCATTGCCTCCTCACGAATCTTGCTGAAATATTCGTTAATCTCCGCAAGGATATCCTGATTCAGTCCCGTATCATAAGGGGTTCCCTTGAAGGTCTCAACCATAACTTCCGTCGCAGGCTGGGAAGTTCCCAGAGCTAGCGGGGAAATTGCCGTATCAATGATATCACATCCCGCCTCCACAGCTTTTAAGCAGCTCATAGACGCCACGCCGCTGGTGTAGTGCGTGTGCAGTTCAATCGGAAGGCTTACATTTTCTTTTAAAGCCCCTACCAGACGTTCCGCCTCAAAAGGAACCAGCAGTCCCGCCATATCTTTAATACAGATAGAGTCCGCCCCCATATCCTCGATGCGTTTTGAAATTTCTACCCAGTAATCCAGCGTATATGCCTCGCCCAGTGTATAGGAAAGAGCAATCTGTGAATGGCCTTTTTCCTTTTTGCAGGCTTTTACTGCCGTCTCAAGATTTCTCAGATCATTCAAGCAGTCAAAAATACGGATGATATCAATACCGTTCGCGATGGACTTCTGGACAAAATATTCCACCACATCATCCGCATAATGGCGATAACCTAAAATGTTCTGTCCACGGAAAAGCATCTGTAATTTTGTATTCTTAAAGCCGTCACGGAATTTGCGCAGACGTTCCCAAGGGTCCTCCTTTAAAAATCGCATGGATGCGTCAAAGGTTGCGCCGCCCCAGCATTCCACAGCATGATAACCGACCTGGTCCATTTTTTCCACAATTGGAAGCATCTGTTCTGTGGTCAGCCTTGTCGCCATCAGGGACTGGTGGGCGTCACGCAGAACGGTTTCTGTTATTTTCAATGGTTTTTTCTCCATTTCAAAAATCTCCTTTCACAAATTAAGGAATTAAACCCCAAAGATTGCCATAAATACACCCGCCGCAATCGCTGTACCGATAACGCCTGCAACGTTCGGTCCCATTGCATGCATCAGCAGGAAATTGGTCGGGTCCTCTTCTGCTCCAACCTTCTGGGATACACGGGCTGCCATCGGAACTGCGGATACCCCGGCAGAACCAATCAGCGGATTAATCTTGCCCTTGGTCACAACACAGAGAATCTTTCCAAAGACAACGCCTGCCGCCGTACCAAATGCAAAGGCAACAAGTCCAAGAATAACAATCTTGATTGTACTCATCTTCAAAAATGCTTCTGCACTGGTGGATGCGCCTACGGAAGTACCCAGCAATATAACAACGATATACATCAACGCATTGGAGGCCGTCTCTGAAAGCTGTTTTACCACGCCGCTTTCCCGGAACAGATTTCCAAGCATCAGCATACCTACTAACGGCGCTGTCGTCGGAAGTACCAGACAAACAACAATCGTTACAATAATCGGGAAAAGGATAGCCTCAAGCTTGGACACTTCGCGAAGCTGGTCCATATGGATGGAACGTTCCTTTTTCGTTGTCAGAAGTTTCATAATCGGCGGCTGAATAATCGGAACCAATGACATATAAGAATATGCCGCCACCGCAATCGGTCCCATCAAATCATTTTGATGCAGTTTTCCGGCAAGGAAAATTGAGGTCGGCCCATCTGCACCTCCGATAATGGACACAGCCGCCGCTGCCTCCCCGGAAAAACCGAACAAAATTGCCAGCAGATATGCCGCAAAAATACCAAACTGTGCCGCCGCACCAAGCAGGAAGCTGATCGGATTTGCAATCAGCGGACGGAAGTCTGTCAGGGCGCCAACTCCGAGGAATATCAGGGAGGGCAGAATCGACCACTCATCCAGCAGGAAGAAATAATGCAAAAGTCCGCCAACACCGTTTTCCGCATCCTCCGCTGTCAGCATAATATCCGGATAGATATTAACCAGCAGCATACCGAATGCAATCGGTACAAGCAGCAAAGGCTCATAGCCCTTTTTAATCGCTAAATATAAGAATACACAGGCGACCGCTATCATCAGGTAGTTTCCCCACGTAAGATTGAAAAACGCGGTCTGATGAAGCAAATTGCCCATGGTTTCTGCAAGATTACCCATGTCAACCTCCCATTTATTCATTCATGGTTGCTAAAACAGCCCCGGATTCTACGCTCTCTCCCCTGGATACCTCAATACTTGCGATACATCCGTCCACAGATGCCACAACCGGGGTTTCCATTTTCATAATCTCCAGAATAACGATCGGGTCTCCCGCCTTTACATTTGCACCTACGGATGCCACGATGTCCACTACCTTGCCCGCAGCTCCGGCTGTCACTTTCACGCCGCCTGCCGCTGCCGGCGCTTTTGCGGGCGCTGCCGGTTTTGGAGCCGGAGCTGCCGCTCTTGCTGCCGGCGCCGGTGCGCCGCTTGTATTTTCCTCAACTGTTACGTCATATACATTTCCATTTACCGTAATGGTATAACTCTTCATATCCGAAATCCTCCTTCATTAACGACGTCTCTTTATCGTACGAACCCTAAAACTGTCCACCGGCGCCTGCTCACTCGCCGCAATTGCCGCAGCAATCACCGCCGCCAGTTCCAGATCATCTGTCTCATCCGCCACAAAAACCGGCTCTGCCATATAATTATCGGCATCCAAAGTCTGCGGTTCTTCTGTCTTTTTTGCAAACTTATTCTGAATGATCGGGATAATCCGAAAACAATAGATGATCAGCGCCATGATGATCAGCATAATAAATACAGTGCCAATTCCAAGTATTGTATTAAATCCTGCCTCTGTCAAAAGATCTTTCATTTCCACTATCTTCCTTTCCGCTTACAGCATGGAAAATGCCATGATCAAATGCTTTCTCGTATCCCGCGGTGCAATCACCGCATCCACGCTGCCTCTGGCTGCCGCAGAATATACGGAATTTTGTTGTGCCTCATAAGCGCAAAGCTGGCGTTCTTTTACGGAAGATTCCTCATCCGCAAACAGAATATTCGCAGCTTTCTCCGCTTCCATCATTCCCATTTTCACATCATCCCATGCAAATACCATATCCGCACCGCCGACTGCCTTCGCATTCATTGCCACATAAGCGCTGCCGTAGGTATCTCCGATGACCAGATTTATCTTTGTATTCCAGCAGCTTTCGGAAAATTCCTTCACCAGACCGGCGATTGTCCGCGGAAGCTCCTTCTCCGTGCTCTCTATTGCAGCAAACCCATCTGCCGCTGTCACAGTGAGAACCGGAATATCATGCGTATTACAGAAGTGAAGGAACTCTGCCGCCTTACCGCAGCCTCCCGCTGTCAAACCCGCTGGCAAATCAGATACCTTTTCGCCGTTTTCATCATACAATGCAGATGCATTGCCCACTGCTCCGACCCGGATACCGTTTAATTTTAAAAATCCTGTCACCATCTCCGGATAATAGGCGGGACGTATCTCCGCAAAACCGTCATCCGAACACTCATCCAGAAGCGCCCGTGTGTTCCTCAATTTCACTGTCTTTTCAGATATATAACGATTCAGTTCTCCCTCATCACAACACCCGTACTCGTCATCTGCCAGCATCAGAACCAGCCCGCGGATTTTCTCCAGCACTTCCTCCTCCGTCTCAAGAACCTGTGCCTGCCCGGATATTTCATTCTGATAACTTCCGGCCGCAAAATTCCGTGCCAGATTCGGGTTGTCCTGCAAAGTGTGGGGCGCATTCACAAACATCTGCGCATCCTTTGCCATAAACGCAAAGTCACTCAATGCCGGAATCATTGTCAGTCCCCCTGCACAATTTCCAAGTATTCCGCTGATCTGAATTACACTGTCCGCACATTCCACCTGTTTTGCAAGCGCCCTGCCAAAACCATCCAGTGCATCCACCGACTCCTGCAGACGGAATCCGCCGCAGTCCAAAAGCCCGATGACCGGGGCTCCGGTTTTCATCGCCAGATCATATAAATTCGAAATCTTCTTTGCATGCATTTCGCCCATCGTACCGTTTAACACATCCCGGTTCTGACTGTAAACAAAGACCGGATTTCCCTCAATCTGACCGTAGCCGGTAATAACTCCGTCAGACGGCTCGGCCTGATTTTTCAGAGTGAAATCCGTGATGCGGGCCGAAACCTGCGCACCGATTTCCACAAAGCTGCCTTCATCCAACAGCCGGTTGATGCGCTGTAATGCCAAACATTCTGCCATATTGCCTGATACCTCCTTGAGATTGTTATTTTATTAACACATTACGTGTATTCTACTTCATTTCTTTTCCAATTTCAATAGAATTATACAAAATTTTACCTTCTTTTCTGATGGAACAATAGAAT
>CAZGMH010000122.1:0-6588 GCA_964526765.1 uncultured Eubacterium sp. | reverse complement strand
AAATTTATTCTATTTGACGTATAAATAAAATTGGCTTACAATAGATATATCAATAAAATAAGGAGGTAGAAAAATGGCAGACAAATTCTATGCCAAGGGACCCGGTAACAACGGTTACATCAAGAACCTTGAAGTGATTGATTTTAATCCCTGGAATGGTAAAAGCGGCGCTTTTCAGATGCAGGTTTATAAAACTGCAGAGGGGAAATATTACCTTTACGGTTCCTGTTTTGGCGGTACGCAGAACGGCGTGGTAATTGCAGATATCACAGATCCGTATCATACAAGATTTGTAAAGCATCTGCAGTTATTGGATCCGGAGGAATATCCGACCACATCCACGCCGAAGGTTCAGGTTGCGGATGATCTTCTGATCTGTGCGATGACAGCCGGCTCCGGTCCGGGTGCGCTGGTAGAGCAGAGCGAACTCATGAATATGAAGTGTCAGGCAGGTATCCAGATCTGGAGCCTGAAAGAAGACCCGGAGAATCCGAAATATCTGGGGTATTGGGATTGCGGTGTTCCGCACTCCATCGGGGTTCATCGTTTTATGTACAACGGAGGACCGTATGTATATCTTTCCTGTGAGGCGGAACGTTTCGAGGGAATGATCATGCGTATCGTTGACATTTCAGACCCGGCAAACCCGAAAGAGGTTGGAAACTGGTGGGCGCCCCATCAGTTCGTGGACGGATATCCGGGAAGGACGGTAGATCATCATGCGGCGCATGTTCCGTCCTTTATGGATAAAGGGTGGATGCACGGACCGCCATTCAGACGTGACGACGGCATCATGCTTTGCGGATACTGCGGGGACGGTTTATATGTGCTGGATGCAAAGGACGTGACCCGTGTAACCTGTCTGGGCAACTTAAAATTCATGCCGGCGTTTTCCAGCCATCTGGCAGGCGCGCGTACCCATACCGCGCTTCCGCTCCCGGGACGCGATCTGGTTGTAGTTACAAACGAGGGCGAGCGGTTCCAGTTTTTCCCGGAAGGATCCATCAAGGAAGCACAGGCCATGAATAACCTGCATATGGTGGATATCAGTGATCCGACAAAACCGACGCTGATTGCGGAGTTCCCATATCCGGAAGTACCGGAGGATTTCCCTTATCCGAACTTCAATGTTATGAATCTCGGATGCCAGGGACCGTTCGGACCGCACAACCTGCATGAACCGATGAGCAATAAGCCGTGGCTGGAGCAGAGAGGCGACCGTGTATACTGCTGCTATTTTGCAGCCGGACTGCGTATTTTTGATGTATCCGATCCTTACTATATTAAGGAACTGGCTTATTTCATCCCGCCAAATCCGAACAAGAAACCGGAAGAATCCTTCTTCCCTGGACTGCCCGGACCGCGCAATGCGATGACGGAGGACTGCTGTGTGGATGACAGAGGATATATTTATGTGACGTGCTTTGACGACGGCTTCTATGTATTAAAGAAAACCGGGGCAGCAGATAACTAAAAAGAAATAAGGCGAAGGAGCCTGCAGTTAAGCCGTTCGGACGGGCGGTTTAAAGGCGGGCTCTTTTTTTGCGGAACTGCCGGTTTGTATTTTTTTCCTTGAAATCTGTAATGCTTTTGTGTATAGTGTACCTAGTCCGGTTCAAGTTGGATGTTATGCCGGAAATTCTACGAGGAGATAATGAGACATGAGTAAAAAGACGTTTGTTACGAAAGAGCAGATAGAAGAAATTGTAAAATCCTATCCGACTCCGTTCCATTTATATGACGAAAAAGGGATTCGTCAGAATGCGCAGGCAGTAAAAGAAGCGTTTGCGTGGAATCCGGGATTTCGTGAGTATTTTGCGGTGAAGGCAGCGCCGAATCCGTTTTTGCTTCAGATTTTAAAAGAATATGGCTGCGGGACGGATTGCTCGTCGATGACGGAACTGATGCTTTCTGACGAATTGGGATTTTCGGGAGAAGAGATTATGTTTTCCTCAAACGATACCCCGGCGGAAGAATTTGTATATGCAAATGAAATCGGCGCGACCATTAACCTGGATGATTTCACGCATATTGATTTTCTGGAAAAGACAATCGGCGAACTGCCAAAGACGATGAGCCTTCGCTATAATCCGGGCGGAGTATATACGCTGAGCAATGGGATTATGGACAATCCGGGAGATGCAAAGTATGGATTTACCAGGGAACAGCTCTTTGAGGGATATCGGATCTTAAAGGAAAAAGGAGTGGAGCATTTCGGTATTCATGCATTTCTTGTAAGCAATACGGTTACGAATGATTATTATCCTTCCCTGGCGCGGACATTGTTTGAATTGTGCGTGGAGATAAAAGAGAAAACAGGTATAAAAATCAGTTTTATCAACCTTTCCGGCGGCGTCGGCATCGCCTACAAACCGGACGAGGCGCAAAATGACATCCGCGTCATCGGCGAGGGGGTCAGAAAAGTTTATGAGGAAGTGCTTGTTCCGGCGGATATGGGCGACGTGGCGATTTTTACGGAGATGGGACGCTTTATGACGGGACCTTACGGCTGTCTGGTGACGAAAGCAATCCATGAGAAACATATTTATAAAGAATATATCGGCGTGGACGCGTGTGCGGCAAACCTGATGCGCCCCGCGATTTACGGCGCATATCATCATATTACCGTCGCCGGGAAAGAAGATGCGCCCTGCGATCACAAATATGATGTAGTTGGTTCTCTCTGTGAAAATTGTGATAAATTTGCAATTGACCGTATGCTTCCGAAAATCGATAAGGGAGATTACCTGATCATACATGACACGGGAGCGCACGGCTTTTCCATGGGATATAACTATAACGGCAGACTGCGCTCCGCAGAGATTCTTCTGAAAGAGGACGGAAGCGCGCAGTTAATCCGCCGGGCAGAGACGCCGAAGGATTATTTTGCGACGTTTGACTGCTTTGATATTATAAAAGGCCTCGTTTAAGGGAGCGCATTTTTGCGGGAGGGTAAAGGGAAACCGCCCTCCCGTTATAATTTCCGGATTATGATGCAAAAACACACAATCGACACAATTTTATCTAATATTAAACACATTTTTCCAATAGGATAATATGTGGATATGGAACGGCCGTCTGTATTCAGGCGGCCGTTAATTTTATAAGGAGGAAGAACGCTTTGATTGAAATCAGTCATCTTACAAAAAAATATGGCTCCAATGTAGCGGTTAACGATCTGAATCTGACATTGCAGTCGGGGAATATTTATGGGTTCCTCGGTCCAAACGGGGCGGGAAAATCCACAACAATGAATATCATTACCGGCTATATTGGCGCGACTTCCGGCGAAGTGAAAATCAATGGATACGATATCAATAAAAATCCGGAAGAAGCAAAACGGTGTATCGGATATCTGCCGGAGATGCCGCCGGTCTACGGGGACATGCGGGTGAACGAATATCTGCGCTTTGTGGCGGAGCTGAAGAAAATCGATAAGAGACAGCAAAACGCGGATATAAAACAGGTTATGGATTTGACCAGGCTGCATCAGGTACAAAACCGCCTGATTAAAAATCTTTCCAAAGGTTATCGTCAGCGTGTCGGCCTGGCGCAGGCTTTGATGGGGATGCCGGAAATTATTATCCTGGATGAACCGACGGTGGGCCTTGACCCGAAGCAGATTATCGAAATCCGGGAACTGGTCAAATCGTTGAGGGAAAAACATACGGTAATCTTAAGCTCCCACATTCTTCAGGAGATCAGCGCCGTCTGCGATCATGTGTTCATTATTTCCGGCGGGAATCTGGTAGCCAGCGATACGATGGAAAATCTGGAAAACCGGATGGGCGGCGTCCAGCAGCTCACTGTAATAATACGCGGGACCCGGGAACAGGCGGAAAGTTTTTCGGATATACCTCTGGTAAATTCCTGTGAAATCATCCGTGAGATTGATGAAAGTGTGGATGAAAACGGGTTTGACCGGGAAGATACGGAGAGCGGCTTCGGCGAAATACATCTTATGCTGACGGCAGAGCCCGGGGCCGATATCCGGGAAGCAGTATTTGGACACTGTGTTGAAAAGAAAATACCGCTTCTCGAAATGAAAGTGAATGCAAAAACACTGGAAGATGTTTTCCTGGAATTGACTGGCGGTAAGGAGGTATATGCATCATGAAAGCAGTATTTAAGAGGGAATTGCGGGCTTATTTTACGTCGGTCATAGGATGGATTTTCCTGGCGGCATTTTTCTTTGTATTTAACCTGTATTTTGTGGCAAACAACCTGATTTATGGAACGCCTTATTTATCTTACTCCCTGAGAAATGTAGCCTTTATCTTTATCATCATCATACCGATTCTGGCGATGCGGAGCATGGCGGAGGACCGCAGGACAAAGACGGATCAGCTTTTGTATACATCTCCGGTATCCATCCCGAAGGTGATCCTGGGGAAATATCTGGCAATGCTGGCGGTTCTCAGTATTGCCGTCGGGGCAGTCTGCATCTGCCCGCCGTTGCTGTCGCTGTTCGGGGAGGTGCCGATGGCGGAATGCTATGTGGCAATCCTGGGAATCTGGTTATACGGATGTCTTTCCCTGGCAATCTGTATGTTTGTGTCGTCTATTACAGAGAGCCAGGTGATTGCGGCGGTATTATCTTTTGCACTGTTGTTTCTCGGATATATGATGGAGGGCATTACCTCCCTGATATCCACAAGCGGGAATATACTGACAAAAATATTAAACTGCCTGTCGATGATAACGCCGATTGACGAGAACTTTACGAATGGTATCCTTGATGTGGCAGGGATTATTTACTACGTGACGGGAACCGCGCTGTTCTTATTCCTTACCTGCCAGATCGTGCAGAAGTACCGCTGGTCTGTCAGCTCCAACAAACTGAAGACGGGAGTATTTAATTCCGGTTTTGTCGTTATCGGAATCGCCATTGTGGTGGCAGTGAATGTGTTTGCGAATGAACTGCCGGAAAAAGTGAAAAATGTGGATCTGACGGCGCAGAACCTCTATTCCCTCACGGAAGATACTTATGAATTGCTGGACAATGTGGAACAGGATATTACGATGTATGTGCTGGCAAAGGAGGATGAGGCGAATGAGACTCTGTCAAAGACGCTGGAACGCTACGCGGATGCATCGTCCCATATTCAGGTGGAATATATAGATCCGGCAGTATCTCCGAACTTTTATACAGCTTATACGGATACGGCGCCCGACGACGGGAGCGTGATCGTTGTATGCGGCGAACGGTCCAAGGTCGTGAATTACAGCAGTATTTATGAGTATGACATCGATTACACTACTTATACGAGGACGGTGACGGCCTATGATGGAGAGGGGCAGATCACAAGCGCGATCAGCTACGTGACAAACGAGACGATGCCGAAAATATATCTGATCGACGGGCATGGAGAAGCTTCTCTGGACAGCTCCTTTACGGATGCGCTGGAAAAACTGAATATGTCCGTGGAGACGATGACGCTTTTGCAGCAGGAAAGTATTCCTGCGGATGCGGCTGCGATTATTATCAACGGTCCCACATCCGATTTTTCACAGGATGATGCAAAGAAGGTGACGGATTATCTGGCGGGAGGCGGGAAAGCATTGATCGCAACCTCTTACAGCGAAGCCGCCGATATGACAAATTTTGATTCCATTCTGGCGGCGTATGATATCAGCGTTTCCAACGGCATTGTGATGGAAGAAGACAACTATCACTGTTATCAGTATCCGTTTTATCTGCTCCCGGACGTGGAAAGCGCCGATATTACGGCAAAAGTCGACGGATATATCTTTGCGCCGTATGCCCAGGCTGTTGTCAATCTGGAGCAGGATACGGATAATCTGACGTGGACGGAGCTTTTGACGACTTCGGAGAGCGCCTATATAAAAGAAGATATTGCCAATATGACTTCCTTTGCAAGGGAAGAAGGGGATCAGAGCGGGGAATTTGTCCTGGCGGCAAATGTAGCTGACGCCTCGACGGGAGCGGAAATAACCGTTTTTGGTTCCATAGATATATTTACCGCAGATGCGGATTCCGCCGTATCCGGACAGAATCTGGCGCTGTTTAAAGGGATTGCAGGTACATTTTCTGATTCGGAGGTTTCGGTTTCCATAGACGCGAAATCATATACGATGGATACGCTGACGGTCAGCCAGGCAATGATTTACGTTGGGGAACTGATCCTGATCGTTATTCTTCCGGCTGCCCTGCTTGTCCTTGGCATTGTCATCTGGTACAGACGCCGGAAAGCGTAAGGAGGACGCCATGAGAAAAAAACAGTGTTTGGTTATGGTTATTATTCTGGCAGTTATCGTTGCGGCCCTTTTTGCCGTGCGCGCCGCCAGGAGCCGGAAGGAAAAAGCCGAGGAGGAACAGGCAGCGGCGGAAACAGTTTATGCCGTTTCCTTTGACGCATCGGAAGTCACCGCTTTTTCCTATCAGTATGAGGGAAATACGCTGGAATTTGTAAAGGAAGATGAATCCTGGATTTGCAAAACGGATGAGACTGCTGCCATTGACGGGGACAGTATTGAAACCATGCTCAATTCCATCAGTTCCGTCACTGCGGACAGCACGGTGGAGGATGTGAGCGATTTGTCCGAGTATGGGCTGGATGAGCCGAC
>CAZGMH010000121.1:0-6618 GCA_964526765.1 uncultured Eubacterium sp. | reverse complement strand
GCTTGCGCTCCTGAAATTTATTTCGGATGTTCTGTTTTACAATCTCCGGATTTTCTCTCAAAAATTTAATATCTATCATATCGTCCTCCTGGGGGATAAATCTTTTTCTTTAGAGATTATACACTCATCCTTTTTACTATTCAAGCTTTTTCTTCCATTTAAAACCTGTGGCCTCCGCCGCCGCCGGAACTGTGGCCTCCGCCGCCGCCACCGCCTCCGCTGCTGCCTCCGCCGCCGGAGGAGCGTTCTACCGGACTGTAGGTCTTGGTCTCGTTGATAAAGGTAATCTCCGGCTTTGTGAACTCAAACGATGCTTTCGCGGCGCGAATCATCGGGTCAGCCCCGGCGCGGCGCAGCTTCGACACCGTATTAATCAGAATAAAATTGAGCAGTAATGCCAGCAGGACAGCGAGAAGCGCATTGCTGATATATTTCATTGGCTGAGCAATCTCATTCCCGTTCAAAATCGTATAAATCTGAGAATACGTCTCATTTGCACATCCAAAATAATCCCCTTTTGAGGCATAGCGGTATACATTGTCCGTAATGGTTTCTGCCCGGCCGGTGGTCACAATCTTATACACACTTCCGTCTGAAAAAATGTATATCATCCGATTGTCCATATCAATGAGAAACATGGTTCCGCTTGCCGTGCCGAACATCTCGTGGTAATAGCTGCGGGCGTAGCCGGAGGCGGAAGTGCTGTTGCTGTCAATGGACTTGAATGCCACATTCCCGTATGCCGTAATTTTCTCCATCCCGGAAAGAAGCTGTTCTTCCTCCGTATCCGTCAAAAGTCCGGCATCATCTTCGATAACTACTTTATAACCTGTTTCCGGGTTTGTGTATCCCGGCTCGCCGGCAAACGCACAGACGGAGGAAAACAACGCTATGAGCACGATTAACGCCATGCCGGAAAGCCTTTTAATGATTTTCATATTCTTCCCCTCCCCTTTTATTAAACTGCGGCAGCGGCCTGGAGGACAGGCGGTTGTGCATGTTTAAAATATCCCAGAAGGACCAGGCGGCGAAAATCATGGATACAATCGCCGCGCCATAATAATACAGGTCAGACGCCGGAGCTATCACGATAATCGCTATGGACGCCGCAATCCCGAAAATCGGTTTCCACAGAGTTTTCATTTTTTCTCCCAATGGCGCTGCGGCTGCAACTGCACCTGTCTTTTTTGTCTTACGTCCCGCGGGCTTAACGATGCCCTTGATAAGCAGAAACAGAATGATAACCGTCAGGAGTCCGCTGCACGGAACGCCCAGGGCGCTTATAACGGATATCAGTAAAATGCTTATGATAACAATAACCGTCACGCGCATGGAACCGCCCCCGGAGGATAAGAACGAACTTCCTTTTCTTTTCGCATTTTTCCCCCACGGATCGTAGATTGACTGATACCCCTTATCATCCAGTTTTTTCTCAAAACAGTATATCAGGTTCAACTGGCGGTTCGCCAATATCATACTGATAAAACTCATGACAGTAGTAATAACCAGCGCTTTCACCGGAGTGAGCGTAAACAGCAGATTCAGCAGGAAAAAGATGGGAATTGCCAAAATTGCCGTGCCGATGAGCATTTTTTTCCTGTCCACCGGAAGGTCCGCCGCTACCTTTCCCGTCTGTCCGTTGACTGCGGCATAACAGATGCGGTCCCCGTTTTTGCTGCGGGACGCCAGAAACCATACCGGATACATGGCAAGCTTTGGTTTCCCTGCCCTCAACGGAAAACTGCTGCAAAGCTGGGAATGCGTTATATCATATTTACCGTAAGAGCTGTCGCGGGAAAGCCGGCTCGCAGCATGGTTTTTGGCAATTTCCCTCGCCTGCTCCTGATAGACTGAGGATTGAACGTCGCTGGTATCCGCATAAAATCCGCTGAGATAACCGGGTTCAAAAGGCTCGCTTTCCGTGAACTCAAAGGGAGCGATCGCCTCGCTCAGGTTGTCTGAAAAGGAGGATGAGGCGTCAAAGGACAGCCCGTCGTAAGAAGCGTCCACCTCCGACTTCAGATTGTAATGTTTTGTATAAATATAGTCGCCTCTGCGCCGGGAACGGCATCCCTTCTTGCTGAAACTCCCCTTTTTCTCAAAGGAATACACCCAGTACGGCATATAGATACCGCGAAACCGCTCAATCTGATCCTCCTGAAACATATCGGACGGCACATACAGGGAACGGCGCAAAGCCTTTTTATAAGCTGCCAGACAGTCCTCCTTCGTTTTTCGGAAAGGAATGATATAATCCGGGCGGCGCTCCCGGCTGACCCTGCTTTCCAGCAAAACGGAAGAACCGCAAAAGCTGCAGAACGTTGCAGCGGTCTCATCCGTTGTCAAAAGCTGCCCGCCGCACTGCGGACAGGTCATTAACGTCGCCTGGTATGTAGCGGCTTCTTGAATGTCGGCGGAATCATCCTTAAAAATCGGCTCCGCTTCCTCCTGTTTCAGTATGTCCGGCTGAACATACGGGATTTCTTCTTTCGAAAGTTTTCTTTCCTCCGCATAGACCGGACGGTTTTCTTTGTATTCGTGCGGGCTGACCGCCGTACTGCAGTGGGTGCAGACGAGCTTTTGACAAGCCGGGTCAAAGCGCATCTGCGAGCCGCAATTTTTGCATATAAACATTTTCTTAACTCGTTCTCCTCTTTATTCTCTGCTTTATTCTCTGCGCAGGGCGTCAATCGGTTTCAGGTTTGCAGCCTTGTAGGACGGCAGTAATCCGAAAAGGATTCCGATTACCATAGAAAATACAACTGCGATAACGGCAGCCGCAGCGCTGATCGATACCGGCGTTCCGCTCAGCTTTGAAATGACCTCGGCAAGCACAATTCCGGCTGCGACTCCGATAATTCCGCCAAGGCTCGTAAGCACTGCCGCCTCTGTCAGAAATTGTCCCAGAATGTGTCCCTTTTTCGCGCCGATTGCCTTTTTCAGGCCGATTTCCTGCGTCCGCTCCGTAACGGACACAAGCATAATATTCATAACGCCGATTCCGCCGACAATCAGTGAAATCCCTGCAATCCATATAAGCATTGTATTCGTTGACTGGCTTAACTCCTGAATATCCTGCGCCTGCTCCAAAAGATTCTGCCCTTTGTACCGAATGCTCTCATCCATAACCGTCAGGTTCGCATTCAGGATGTCCGCAGCCGCCTGTCCCGCCGCTGCCATAGAATCTGTATCCACCGCCTGAATGACCAAATTCTGCGGTTCATCATAGCTGAATACGATAGGCCATGTAACAGAAGGGATATATACTCTGCCGCTGCTGTCCTGCATATAAGTATAATAATCATCAATAGAGTTAATCACCGGCTCAAATCCGCTTTTTTTCGCGGCAACACCGATAACTACATAGGGTTCGCTCTTAATCTCAATCGTCTTTCCCACAGGGTCCTCTCCCTGAAACAGAGAGCTGGCAGAGTCTTCATCCAGAATTGCAACTTTCTGAAAATTCTCATAATCTTTACTGCTGAATCCACGGCCTTCCTTAATAATATAGCTGCATGTACTGAAATAATTTTCATCAATTCCCATTACATATCCCCCGGTAAGGGTCGTATTTTTGTAGCATACAGTATCATAACCCTGGCGGCTGTTATACAGGGAAGCTTTTTGCACGCCTTCAACCGCCTGAATCTGTTCCAGTGTTTCCTCTGAAATCACCGGTACTCCGTCGGGAATCCCGTAATATTCCGTCTCATAGGTCCATTCATCCTGATAGAGCTGCACGTCCACCGTGTTATTCCCGGAACCAATCAGGTTTTGTTTAATCTGTTCATTCGTTCCCTGAATGGTCGACACAATCGCAATGATGGCAGCGATACCGATGATAATACCCAACATCGTCAAAAAGGAACGCATTTTGTGGGACCATATTCCCTGAAATGATAATCTGATATTTTCCAGCATATTTGTTCCTCCTCTCTACATCCCGCCGTCAGAATCAACCACTTTGATTCCTTCTTTTGCTTTTTTCCCATAAGGGAATGCAATCCTGTCTTCCAAAGTGATTCCGGATTTTATTTCCACTGCCTGACCGTATACTGTTTTTCCTGTCTGCACATATTGTTTTACCAGCCGGTCATTTTCATCCGCCTTATATACATAGGATTTACCATTTTCCGTTCTCACATATGCTTTGGAAAGATAAATCGCTTCCGCATCCTCATTTCCCCCTACCGTCATCGTCAAATCCACGTATTCTCCGTTTCTCAGGCCGGAGGTATCCTCAATATATGCGGTATACGGATAATAGGATACGTTTTGGTTTCCTTCGCCGTAAGCATTCGCACTTTCGGACGGATAGTCATAGATTTCCGTTATCTCCCCTTCACACATGATGCCGCTCTCCCAGGAAGATATCTGCACACTCTGCCCCGGCTGAATCTGATCCAGCAAAAGCTCACTGAGAGCTCCTGTGACATAAAGCCCCTCGGAACCGCTCACTTCCATAAAAGGTGTGCCGTCTGTCGGCAGATTGTCCACATCCTGCAGATTTTTTACCGTACCCGTTACTGTCGCATATACCACGCCGTCCGTACTTTTCTGTTTCAATTTTTCCACTTCCAGCTCGGCTTTCCGTTTTGACAAATCCAGTTCTTTTATTTCCTGTTCTTTGTCCTCTATCATTTCTTTCAATTCTTCGCTGGTATATCCAACCTCAACTTCTTCCTCAGGCTCCGGTTCCGGCTCTGGTTCCGGTTCGGGCTCCGGTTCCGGCTCTGGTTCCGGCTCCGGCTCTGCCTCAACAATCTGGCTTCTGGTGGCAACAGACCATTTTGTATCCGCATCAGGAACTGCCATTTTGCTTCCATCTATTTCCCAGCTCCAAACCAGATTCCCCGTGATGTCATTGTTCTCATAAATTTCAAACACAACATGCGTCCCGTTTTGAGCAATTGCAGACAGCGCCCCTCCTGTCACATAAGAGTCCGCCGTACATAAATAGCGGTATGGGGCTTCTGCGGTTCCGTCGGCCTCCTGCTGGTTATAGGGAACTGCGGATTCCGTTATGTAATTATAAGCCTCTCCGTCCTTTTCAGGAATTTCCGGCTCTGGCTCCGGCTGCTGCTCCTGAACCGGCTCCGGTTCGGGTTCCGGCTCTGGCTCCGGCTCCGGTTCGGGTTCCGGCTGAGGTACTATCGGAGTCGTATTTTTTAATTTTTTCAGATCGTTCTGGGCAATATCTATCTGATTCTTTAATTTCTCCACTTCCAGAAGTTTCATATTATAATTTAACTCGGACACTGTGACATCATAAGCCAGAAGCTTATCTCCCGCCTTCACTTCCTGCCCTTCTTCCACATAAACCTCTTTTATCGAATCTTCTGAGGAAAGATAGACAGCCTGTGAATGGTCATTCGTCACCTGCCCGTAGCTGTAAACCTGGTCTCCCCAATATCCCTGATTCAAATCTGACACAGACGTCACTTCCGCGGTCAGCTTGCTCTTCTGATAATAAACTCCGCCGCCCACACAGCCGCCGGCCACGGCAATGATGATTGCTGCAATGATAATTCGCTTAATCGTTTTATTTTTCATTCTACAGCCTCCTCATCCCGGACTTCACCGTTACTATCTGTGCTTTCACTATCGGCAATCCCGCCATCCACAGTCTTACTATCTGTGCTTTCATTATCGGCAATCCCGCCGTCTGTAATTTCACCGTCAATAATACGTATTACTCTTTTCGCATTGGAAGCAATCTTCTCATCATGAGTAATCATAACGATCGTTACCCCCTCCTCGTTCAATTTCTGAAACAGCTCCATAATCTGCCTTCCGGATTTGGAATCCAGAGCGCCTGTCGGCTCATCTGCCAGCAGGATTTGGGGATTGTTCACCATTGCTCTCGCAATGGCAACCCGCTGTTTTTGTCCGCCGGACAACTGTGTCGGCTTAAATTCCATACGGTCTGCCAGCCCAACTCTGTCCAGCGCAGCCTCCGCCATTTTTATCCGTTCAGCCTTTTTCACGCCTGCATAAATCAACGGAAGCGCCACATTATCCAGCGCACTCTCCCTCGGCAAAAGATGAAAGCTCTGAAATACAAATCCGATACTGTTCAGCCTTACATTTGCCAATTCCCTGTCCTTATATTTCAGCACATCTTCACCGGACAACTGATATTCTCCACTGGTCGGAAGGTCCAGGCATCCTATTATATTCATCAGCGTCGTCTTACCGGAACCGGAAGGCCCCATAATGGCAACATATTCTCCTTCCTCCACCTGAAGGTTGATATCTTTAAGCACGGGCACGACCAGTTTATCCTGCTGATAATCTTTGTAAATATGACTTAAATTTAAAATCATCGCCTTACCTCCTATTCAGCCGGTTCATCTCCGCCGCTGTCCTGACCTTCCTGTCCTTCGTCATCTGACATATCCGTCTGTTCTTCATCCGATATTCCGTCCTCATCCGTCATCCCGGATTCATCCGCCATTCCGGATTCATCCATCATTCCGGATTCATCCATCGTTCCGGATTCGTCCATCATTTCGGATTCATCTATCATTCCATCGTCGCCTTCTCCACTGTCATTCATCAGTATGGATTCCTCCATATTTGTCGTGGTTTTCATTCCTTCTGTCAAACCGTCCTGCG
>CAZGMH010000120.1:0-6643 GCA_964526765.1 uncultured Eubacterium sp. | reverse complement strand
CAAATCCCTCCTCGCGCTTCACAATATAAATCGGGCGCCGTTTATTTTCCATATAGTCCTTCGATATATACTGTCCCAAAATAGATATAAACAGAAGCTGCACCCCGTTCAAAAATAAGATCAGGCACACGATGGTTGTAAATCCGCTGACCTCATTTCCGAAAAGCATCGTTTGAACGGCAATAAAGATTCCCATCAGAAAAGCAATGATAAACAGTATTCCTCCGGCAATTCCTGCCATGCGGATGGGAGCTGTGGAAAAGGAAAAAATTCCTTCCAGTGCATAGGAAAACAAACTGCGAAAGCTCCATTTTGTCTCCCCGGCAGCTCTCTCTGCATTGTGAAACGGAATCCATTTCGTCTCAAATCCCACGAAAGAAAAAATACCTTTCATATAGCGGTTATATTCCTTCAACTGCAAAATAGAATCCGCTACGGCCCGTTTCATCATCCGAAAATCGCCTGCCCCGTCGTTCACATCCAAATCGCACATCCTTTTCATAATCTTATAAAACCGGTGGGATAAGAAATTTCTGACCGGTCCCTCGCCGTTTCGGTCCTCCCGAAGCCCCGCACAGCAGTCATACCCTTCATATTTCAACGCCCGGTACATTTCCGGAAGCAATGCCGGCGGATGCTGCAGGTCGGCGTCCATCATGACACAGTAATCCCCGGACGCATGTTCCAGCCCCGCGTACATCGCCGCCTCCTTTCCAAAATTTCTGGAAAAGGAGATATATTTACAGAAAGCATAACGCCCTGACAGGCTCTGCAAAATCACCTGCGTATGGTCTTTGCTGCCGTCATCCACAAAAATATATTCCCATTCCGCGTTTTCGATTGTTTCCAGGACTTTCTGCGTCTCCGCGAAAAACAGAGGCAGAACCTTCTCCTCATTATAGCAGGGAACAATGATACTGATTTTATCCATGACAAATCTCCTTTCTGAAAATTTTATATTTGCACAGTACATAATTTGCAAGCACAGTCACAACGCTGACTGCAATTTTTGCCGGCACCGGAGAAATACCGATTCGCTCCACCGCAAGCCAGAGCAGAACGCTCTCCGCCCCAAGGGTTAAAAAACGCATGGACACAAAGCTTAAAAACTCCCTGGCAACCCCGTTCCGGGAATGAAATACCCATCTGCGGTTCATGCCATAGGCGGCGAGCGCCGCCCCCGCCCAGGCAATGCCGTTTGCCGGGAGATAAGGCATATGCACGGCCAGAAGCGCCATATAAATCACATAATTGACCAGTGTGGTAATCCCTCCGCTCACAACATATCGGGTACAGGTAAGCCGGCATACCCGCATAAGCGGTGAATGGCTGGCTGCAATTACGGCCTTTCGGTTCATAATATAAGCGGCAAGTTCATTTTTTTTCTGCATCACAAATTCCTCCTTTTTTTCCATATGCAGATTCCCGCAAAAGCTGCGCCGGACAGTAAACTGACCGCATATCCGGCGCGCTGCCCCGGCGGAAAAAACTGTAATTCTATCTCATGCACGCCCTCTGAAAGCTTTGCTCCCACAAAGGCCTGATTGACAACCTCTATGTCGGTTGGCATCCCGTCCACAAATAACCGCATTCCCCGCTGCACGGGAATTGATGTGGCAAAATAACCATCCTCCTTTACGCCAGCGGTGCAGGACAGGACGCTGTGCCCGTTTGGGTGTTCCTGCTCCCGTAAAGTAACCGGCTCCACCGTTTTCACGGAGAGCAATTCGGGGGAAAAGGTTTTCCACTGAATATCCGTGATATCATAGCTGCCCTTTGACAGTTGAACGGTAATCGTATCAATCCCGCCGTTTTCCGAGAGCTGATAGGAAAAGTCATAATTTTCATTTGGATAAGGCGCCGTGCTTCCCGACAATTTGTTTTTGATTCCGTTCACGGAAATCACGACCGCCGACCGGCTCCGGTTTTTCACATGAAACTGCAGCATGAGGATATCGGATACGCTTTCTTTTAACTGCAGGGTAACGGTACTCGTTTTCTTCACCTTCAGCCGGTATCCGTTTTCTGTTTTCTCTATCTGTACGTTTCCCGGCAATTCCGCCTCAGTAATTTCGATGGCGGAATCTGCTATTTCGGCGGCGGGGTCTGCTATTTCAGCGGCGGAGTCTGCTATTTCAGCGGCGGAGTCCGCCGTTTCTGCATTTGATGACTGCACCGGCTCCACCGTTTCCATCCGGGGGCTCCACGGGACGTCGCTCTTATCCGGCACAATCGTATATCTTAAAACGGCTTCCAGCTTTTCCCATCCGTCCAGCTGCTCAAACTGCCGCTCTCCCATACATTCGGAAGTCGTATATGCAATCGGCAAAACCGACGAATTTTCCACAATCACATCCTCGTCTCGCTGCTTTATCACCTGATACCCCGCCGGTATTTTATCTTTGGTCGTTATGAGATACCTCACTCCCATCAAATATTCCAGAAACGGATTTTCCTCCGCCAGAAGCGCCGTCCGGTTATTAATCTGTATCGGCGTTTTCAAAAGGTCATAATATACACTCTGGTAAGCTGCATTCGTCACCGAGGAATACATCGTCGTCTTTTGCTGCCCCGGAAAATCCAACACGTTTCCCTGATTTAACGCATCCGAAATGCTGTCCGACCGGTAGAGGGGATTTTCGCATGACTGGGCTATTTCCTCCCGGGAAAACGCCGCCTGTCCGGGAACTTCCGCCCAGGATTCCCCCTGGGCGATGCGCAGATAAATCAACGCCGGCATCACAAGCAGAAGCAGATACGGACATGCCCGCAAAATCAAAGCATTTCTTTTGTATAAACGGTTATCTCCTTTTATGAATACGGAAACAAGGACGACCGCCGCCAAAACAGCCGTATCCGCCACAATCCATACAAACCATTGTTTTCCCCATTGGGAGAGAATAGCCGGGACCAATACCGCAAAGGGCCACAGCCTCCATCGCAGCTCCCCCTGATGAAGCCCCCGCAGTATGGATATGTTGTGCAAAATCAAAAGGGGGACAAAGGGAATCAGAATTTTCGCGCGGGCATACAGTGTCGCGTTTAACACCCAGGATGCGGCGCCGAAAACCGTTATCAGCAAAAACAGGATACTTGTCTTTCTGTATTTCCTGCATCCCAGACCGGCCAACAGCAAATAAAGGCTGACAATCGTAAGCCCCATCCCATAGGGACTGTAAAGCAGATTTACAAGATTCGGCATAAACAAATCCGCCGCCACTGTTGCCCGCTCCCCGCTGTGCCTATGTTCCAGTATCACCAGAAAAGCAGGCAGCAAAAGCATCATTGCCATACCTACGGAGAGCGACACACACAAAAAACACCGTCCAAAAAATTTCCGTCCCTCCTGCCGGTACCAGTACCACACTGCCACTGCCAGACACGCAATCGCATAATAAAAACTGTTCAGATAAATCAAAAACAGGCTGACACATACAAGCGCATACCGTTTCTTTTTAATCATCATCAATGCCAGAATCAAAAAAGGCATATAATTCACAAACATAATCTGCCGGTGGCTATGGAAGAAACATCCTGCCATCAAAAACAGCATTCCTCCCAGGAAGGAGAAAAACGGTTCCAACCCCTCATCCAGCAGCCATCGGTATAACAGCAAAACGGATGCGAGGTATCCTGCCAGCGCATATGCCGTTACGATTACCGTCATTGATACCCCCGGCATCAGGCATCCGATTAGTATATCCGGCCGGAAATAACCATAATAGGCAAACTGATATCCGTTGCTTCCCCCGCCAAGGGGCAGCCAGGACGGAGCCAAAGTCCCCTCGCTCAGACATGTATCGCGGATTGTCTCCGCCAGCTTCACATGCTGGCTGTACCAGTCTATCGTTGAGCCGTACAGATACCCCTTCTGCCAGGACAATACGGGCAAAAGTGCAAAAACTGCCGCCAGCAGGAAAGGAATCCCAATATTTTTACATAGGTTTCTGTTTTTCATCATTTTCACATCCTCTGGCCTCATTCTAGTATCCAAATCTAAAATCCGTACCAAAGAAATTCTAAATATTTCTTAAGAAAAAACCACATTTGCTTAATTTTATATATAATAATAGCCAGGGAGATGAAAAACATGCAGGAAACACACATTTTAATCGTAGACGACAACCCGGAAATCCGGGAAATTATACAGATCTTACTTGCGGGAGAAGGCTATCAGGTGGCGGAAGCAAAAGACGGCATAACCGCCCTGGAACAGTTAAAGGAACATTCCTTTGACCTGATCATACTGGATATCATGATGCCCCATTTAAACGGCTATCAGACCTGCCTGGAAATCCGAAAAATCAGCAACGCGCCCATTCTGTTTTTGAGCGCCCGGACAAAGGAGAGCGATAAGACGCTCGGTTTTTCCAGCGGCGGGGATGATTATCTCGCCAAGCCCTTTTCCTATAACGAACTCATCAGCCGTGCAAAGGCGCTGATCCGCCGCTATCAGGTATATCAGGGCAAATCGGAGACGTCCGCCATATCCGGCAAAATTATTTATCATCATCTGGAAATTGACGAGACGGCGGAGACCATCTATGACGGAAAAAAACTGCTGGAACTGACGGATACGGAATTTGCGATGCTTCTTTTGATGGTAAAACACCAGAAACAGATTTTTTCCGCAGAGCGTCTATATGAATCCGTCTGGAAAGAACCCTATTATTATGGCGCCAACAACACGGTGATGGTCCATATCCGAAATCTCCGCAAAAAAATTGAGGCTGATCCGAAAAACCCGGTTTTGATTAAAACCGTCTGGGGAAAGGGGTATCGCTGTGACTGATTTTTTGGAACGCAAAAAAAAGCATAAATCCGGCATTCATCAATTACATGACACAAAGCTGTTTCTATGGCTTGCTTCCCACAACCCGCTGCGCCGGGCGAAAAAACTGCGCACCCAGTTTTTGATTGTCCTGATTTTTGCCGGAGTCCTGAGCGTACTGACCTGGAAAATTGTCTGGCGACAGCAGCCAGGAGCATGGCAGGTACTGAAAAATATTCCGGGGCTGATGCCGGACAAAGAAGCTTTTGTGGAGGAATTGAGGGAAAAGGCAAAAAATTATTATTTACCGGAATCGGAAGATGATGAAGCAGCAGACGGACAGCTCAAGCCCTTCTTCGACTCTGCGGATAATTATACCAGCGTTTATATCTATGACAAAGAAGACGGATATTATCTGACGGGGAAAGTTGCGCCTCTGGTGTACTCCTCCACATGGAATCTGTTTTACAGCATGATATTTCAGATTACCTACTCCACTTACTATGATACCCATGAACCCGCCGGTCTCAGCGACGACTTCAGCGTTGATATGGAATTTGCCAACGGCACGGCTCGGGTCTTTATTACATTTTTCCATAATTCCCGCATTACAATTCCCTATTTCGTCTTTTCTCTGGGAGTGAGCATCTTTTTGTTTCTCTTTATCATGCTGATGTTTATCCGGTATAAAATCGGATATGTGCTGAAACTGAAAGATGAAATACTGCTCATATCCGGCGGAGATTTGAGCCACCCGATCCCGGATTTTGGAAACGACGAAATCGGTATCTTATCCCGGGAGCTTGACAAGCTTCGGATAGCGCTGGATGAAAATATGCAGCAGGAGACCGAGAGCAGAAAAGCAAATCAGGATTTGATTACTGCCATGTCCCATGATCTGCGCACGCCTCTCACAATCCTGAACGGCTATTTGGAGGTCATGAAATTAAAGAGAAATCCCGGAATGCAGGAAGAATATCTGAAACGATGCCTGGATAAGACGAATGACATCCGTCAGATGACGGACCGGATGTTTGAATATGCGCTTGTATTTGAAAAAACCGAACACATTACGCTCTGTGAGATTCCGGTTCTTCTGATTCATCAATGTCTGACCGAGCATATTGATTTTTTGCAGCTCGCCGGCTTTACCGTGGAGCAGACACTGTGCGAATCCCCGGGAATCATCGCCGGGGATGAGACGATGTTGAAACGGATTTTTCAAAATCTGTTTTCCAACATACTGAAATACGGGGACAAAAAAGATGCGGTCCGGGTATCCTGCTCTATGGAACAGGAAAACATAAAAGTCACTCTGAGTAATTCTGTCAAAGAAAATACCGACGGCATTGAGAGCAACCATGTCGGCTTAAAAAGTGTGGAAAAAATGGTAAAGCTTCACGGCGGAACCCTGTTCGTGTCAAATACCTCCGGGGTCTATATCGTTAATCTGACGCTGCCTCTCATGAACACAAAATCCCATAAATAAGTTTTTATAGCCGAAACAGAGGGTTCGGCGCTCCAACGCAAACACGCCGATTTGCGGAAGCGCCGATTTTTCCCATATATTGTCATACTTGCCCACACTTTCCTCATAGGATAGAAAAAAGATTTCATTGGAGCTTTTATGCTGATCTATGTTGTACAGCCGGGTGATACCCTGGATACAATTGCAGAAAATTACGGTATCACCCCTGATTCTATCGCCTGCGCGAATCAGATATCCCCTCCCTATCCGCTTGCCGTCGGTCAGGCGCTGCTGCTCTTTTCATAAAATCATTTAGAGGCATTAAAACTCAATTTTGAAATAAATCAATGGTTAATAACATAAAAATTTAAAAAAAACGAATAATTATTAGTTTAGAACGTCTT
>CAZGMH010000119.1:0-6711 GCA_964526765.1 uncultured Eubacterium sp. | reverse complement strand
TGCGGCGGCGGCGATGAAAGCTTTTCAGGAATACGGATATAAAGTGCCGGAGGATATTTCCATTGTGGGATTTGATGATATGCCGTTATGCGATATGATGAATCCGTCTTTATCTACGATGCGGGTAAATAAAAGGCAGCTGGGTATCATGGCGGTAGAAGTTTTGATGGAGCGGATTGAGAAAAAAGTTTTTATTGATAATATGAAAATTGCCCTGAAGACATCTCTTATAGAGAGGGAGAGCGTGGCGAAAACAGAATATAACAAACTTCAAAAATAACCTGATGTTTAATAAAAAGATACACTTTTCAAGTTCCGGAAAGTGTATCTTTTATTTTTCGGAAGAAAATCCTATGTTTATTTCCGCGGGCGGCGAGCCAAGCAGCCATGCCTGCATGGATATTAGGCGACCGCCGCGAGGGTCAAAGGAGCTGTCGCGCTAAGCGCTGGATATAGTTTTAAAGTATAGACATTTGCCGCTATATCTAGTATATGTTTTCTTAATGCGACTGCCCCTCCTTGATTTACAGAATCGTATCGCTCTGATCGGCGCTTTTTTTCAGGCGGATGCCGATATACGGTGTACCGGGAAGCGGCAGTTCATATTTTCCTTTGTGGCGTCCGGCCGGCGTGATCGTCATATTCCATGTGTCGACGACTTCCGCATCATACCATGTGTCGTCGTCGATATAGATCTTTCGGAAAGGCGGACGCCAGATGCTGAAGTAAAAGAAGTAATATTCTCCTGCGTATTCATCTTCTTCCGGGACGGCTACCTTGTCATCCCATTCGAAGTGAATATCGTCCCGCAGGCGTCCTTCTTTTAACCCGTGTCCCGGTACGTCATTCAGGAAATCCGTCATAAATCGGAACCGGGGCGCGCTTAAGCCTTTCAGTTTACCGCCGTGGCACCACCAGATAATATTGTCCTCGCTTCGGAATGTCTCGCTGTGTCCGCAGTAGCCGCCCCGGATCAGCGCTTCCCAGCTCCGGCGGGTCAGCTCTTCCGGCGTGAAATTGCCCCAGCAGTGAGGAAAATCACCCTCGTATCCAACTTCATCCCAGACTACAGGTTTGCCATAAGTTTCCCGAAGCTCGGAGGTTGTCTCTGTCGTTTTATAGTGATCGCAGCGCTGGCAGCTGCAGTGGGTGATCCATGGCTTTGTGTAATCGTAAAAAACTTCGCAGTTATGGATAGAGCGCAGGTGTCCGTATGGGTCGTTGGCGGTCAGCTCGGCGGCCAGAAGTTCCCAGTCATCCGTTGACAGGTGCCCGAGCAGTTCGTATTCATTTGCAAGCGCCCACCATACGTTGCGGTATGCACTGTACCGGGCTGTGATATATTTCAGGTATCTCAGATTGTTTTCCATGGACATCCGGGAAAATCCCCAACGATCATAGGCGTGGAAGATGATCAGATCGGCTTCAATGCCCAGATCCATCAGGCGTTCGATCGTTTTATCGTGGATCCGGAAAAATTCCGGGTTGAACCGGGTGAAATCCCAGTGGTTTCCTTCCGGGCAGCCGTTGTACATACTGAAATTTTCCCGTGTCAGTACGCCTGCGTCCATAGGAGTTCCCTCATAGGGGAAGGCGATCGGGTCGTGCAGACAGAAATCATAGTGCTTTGGCATGATACAGAAACGCATTTTGTTAAAATACCCTTTTTTCAATTCCTCAAAGGTTTTTTCTACGATAGATTCTTTCTGCAGATCGAAAGTATAGCAGGTGGTGCCGAAAGAGTAATGAGGCGTTTCATCCGAGTAGGCCAGCTGATACTGTTTATATACCCGTACCGGCCCATGATTGTTCCCGGTCGGAGTTACTGCGGTGAAAGAGCCTGTGTGGATTTCGTCGGAAAACGTACCGGAAATCTGATAATTGTAACTGCCCTCGTAAGACGGCATGAAACGGATTTTGTAGACGCCGTCTCCGTCATAAAAACCGTTCACCGTCAATGTTTCTTTTTCATGTGAAAAAGTGCCGTGGATCTCGTAATCAATAAAGGGATTTCCGTCGCTTTTTCCGTCTATGGCCAATTCAATAATCCCCCATTTTTCTGTTAACATAGCTGCCCTCCTGAAAATTATTAAATAAATTGAATAATTAAAGTATATTTTAAATTTTACAGAAGTATCACCACATATGTCAAGGATAAATAGTTCGTCAAAATAACCAAAATAGCACGAGAAAGTACGTTAAAATACAAAAAGGGAATCAGAGCAGAAAAACCTTGAAAATAGCTGGTTTGAATAAATATTTATGTTATTTTGGAATCCTTTTGGCGAAAATAGATAATGTTAAAAAATGCTGAAAATAACTGAATATTACTTAATATTATTGACAAAATTCAGAGCAACAAGTACAATAAATACAAAAATAACGTCGTTTTCACCAACAGAGAACACAGGGAGGTCAGTCAGAGTGAAGAAGATTAAAATAGGATTCGCACCTACGCGCAGAAGCATCTTCAGTGCGCCGGATGCGGTCAAATTTGCGAATTTAACACGTAAAAAACTGGAAGAGCTGGGGATTGAGTTTGTCGATATCACGGATATCAATGAGGAAGGTTTGTTTTATGATGAAGCAGACCGCGAAGCGATCCGGGATAAATTCAAAAAAGAGGATGTGAAAGGGATCTTTTTCCCGCACTGTAATTTTGGGACAGAATATGTCTGCGCCAGGCTGGCAAGAGATATGGGGCTTCCCGTACTGCTGTGGGGTCCCCGGGATGAGCGGCCGGACGGGAACGGTATCCGGTTACGGGACAGTCAATGCGGACTTTTTGCTACAGGCAAGGTGCTTCGCAGATTTCGCGTCCCTTTTACATATGTAAATAACTGCAGGCTGGATGACCCGGAGTTTGAACGCGGTATCCGGGATTTCCTTGCAGTATGCAATGTGGTAGATACATTCAGGCATACAAGAATTCTTCAGATTGCGCCGCGGCCATTTGATTTCTGGTCCACCATGTGCAACGAAGGTGAATTGCTGGAACGTTTTAATATCCAGCTCTCCCCTGTTCCGCTTCCGGAACTGACAGAGGCTATGAAAGAAGCAAAGGCAAATCCGGATTGTATTAAGGAAGTGACAGACTATTGCTGCAGCCGCATGAATATTGCCGTAAAACCGGAAGAACTGGAAAATGTAGCTGCATTAAAAGTTGCCATGAAAAAACTGGCGGCGAAATACGGCTGTAATGCGATTGCGATCCAGTGTTGGAATGCGCTGCAGGGTGAGATCGGTATTATGCCATGCGCGGCGAATTCCCTTTTAAATGAGGAAGGGATTCCGGTTGTGTGTGAGACAGATATTCACGGCGCCATTACCGCCCTTTTGGTTGAGGCGGCTGCATTGGACGGTACGAGAAGCTTCTTTGCCGACTGGACGGTACGCCATCCTGATAATGAGAACGGCGAGCTGCTGCAGCACTGCGGACCATGGCCGATCTCTGTGGCGGGCGAAAAACCGACGATCGGATATCCTCTGGCATTTGACTATCCGGGGGCTGTGGAGGCGCAGGCGAAGCCGGGCGATATGACACTGGCAAGATTTGACGGCGATAACGGCGAATACTCGATGCTGCTGGGACATGCGAAAGGGATTGAAGGACCTTACACAAAAGGTACTTATGTGTGGGTTGAAGTGGAAAATTTAAAGCGTCTTGAGGCAAAGCTGGTTGAGGGACCATATATCCATCACTGTGTAGGTATCCATAAGGATGTTGTGCCCGTATTATATGAGGCGTGCAAATATATTGGCGTGAAACCTGACCTCTATGATCCGATCGAGGAGAAGGTTAAGGCGTATTTAAGAGGTGAAAATGTATGATGTCGAAAGAAGCAAAAGAGTTGACGTTACTGGCATATGACCTGAGAAAAAAAGTGATCGACATGATCGTTTCCGGAAAGGGCGGTCATATCGGCGGAGATATGAGCGTTATGAATACGCTTGTAACTCTGTATTTTAATCAGATGAATATTTCTCCGGAAAATCAGAATGATCCGGATAGGGACAGATTTGTTCTGAGCAAAGGGCATTCCGTGGAAGCGTATTATGCCGTGCTGGCACAGAAAGGATTTTTCCCGATGGAGGAAGTGATCGAAAAATTTTCAAAGTTCGGTTCCCCGTACATCGGGCATCCAAACAATAAACTTCCGGGTATCGAGATGAATTCCGGTTCTCTTGGCCATGGGCTTGGCGTGTGTGTCGGCATGGCCCTGGCGGGAAAAATGGACGGACGGGATTACCGTGTATATACCGTTATGGGAGACGGCGAGCTGGCGGAGGGGTCCGTCTGGGAAGGCGCTATGGCAGGCGGACATTATAAACTGGATAATCTCTGTGCTGTTGTGGACAGAAACAGGCTGCAGATTTCCGGATGCACCGAGGATGTCATGACCCAGGACAGCCAGGAGGAACGCTGGGCGTCATTTGGATGGAACGTATTGAGTGTAAATGGCGACAGCATTGGGGAACTGATCGATGCGTTCGACAGGGCGAAAGAGACGAAAGGAAAACCGACGGTCATCATTGCCAATACGACAAAAGGCTTCGGTTCTTCCGTGATGGAGAATAAGGCGGGATGGCATCATAAAGTGCCGACAGAGGAAGAGTACGCACAGATCATGAAAGATCTGGATGCCAGAAAGGAGGCTGTTCTGAATGAATAAGATTCCAAACAGACAGGCAATTTGCGAGACGCTTATGGAAAAAGCGCGGACAGATAAGGATATTGTTGTACTTTGCAGCGATTCCAGAGGCAGCGCGTCCCTGACGCCCTTTGCAAACGCATATCCGGAGCAGTTTGTCGAGGTAGGTATTGCAGAACAGAATCTGGTTTCCATCTCTGCGGGACTGGCAAAATGCGGCAAAAAAGTATTTGCGGCGTCTCCGGCAAGCTTTGTTTCAACAAGAAGTTATGAGCAGGCAAAAGTTGACTGCGCATATTCCAATGCAAATGTAACTTTGATCGGTATCAGCGGCGGCGTCAGCTACGGCGCGCTGGGAATGAGCCATCATTCTGCACAGGATATCGCGGCAATGTCCGCTATCCCGAATATGAGGGTATACCTACCAAGCGATCGTTTTCAGACGGCAAAACTGATCGAGGAGCTGCTTTTGGATGAAAAACCGGCATATATCCGTGTCGGCAGGAATCCGGTGGAAGATGTATACAGCAAGGAGGATACGCCTTTTGTGATGGATCGGGCAACCGTGATCCGGGAAGGCGCGGACGTACTTTTGGCTGCATGCGGAGAAATGGTCAAACCTGCGAAGGATGCGGCGGAGATCCTGGCAGCCAAAGGTATCCAGGCATGTGTGCTCGATATGTACTGTGTAAAACCGTTGGATGAAAAGACATTGGTTGAAAAGGCCGCTGCGGCAGAGCTGGTGATCACAGTGGAAGAGCACGCTCCGTTTGGGGGCCTTGGTTCCATGGTCAGCCAGGTGATCGGCAGAGAGTGTCCGAAACGCGTCGTCAATATGGCGCTGCCGGATGCCCCGGTCATCACAGGTACTTCCAGGGAAGTATTTGACTATTACGGACTGAACGCGGAGGGTATTGCGGCAAAAGCAATGGAGTACATAAAGTAATGGGCGGAAAATATATTGTGAGCATTGACCAGAGCACGCAGGGGACAAAAGCGCTGCTCTTTGACGCCGGGGGAAAACTGATCTGCCGCAGTGATCTGCCGCATGAGCAGATCATCAATGAAAAAGGATGGGTTTCCCATGACCTGAATGAGATCTACCGGAACACGGTGCAGACATTTCGGGATCTGGTCAAAAAGTCGGGTATTGACAAGTCAGAAGTAGCGGCGCTGGGAATCAGCAATCAACGTGAGACGACGGCAATGTGGGATCGGGAGACGGGCGAGCCTCTTGCCCATGCTATTGTGTGGCAGTGCGGCAGGGCGGAGGAGATCAGCAGACGGATTTCTGACGCCGGATACGGGGAACTGGTCAGAAAAAAGACAGGGATTCCCCTTTCCGGGTATTTTCCGGCAAGTAAGATGGCCTGGCTGCTTCAGAATACGGAAGGAGCCGCGGAACGGGCAGGAAAAGGAACGGTATGCCTGGGAACGATCGACAGCTGGCTTTTATTTAAACTGACTCACGGGGAATCATTTAAAACAGATTATTCGAACGCTTCCAGGACGCAGCTCTTTAATCTGCGGACGCTGAGCTGGGACGGGGAACTTTGCAGTTTATTCCGGATACCAATGAATGCGCTGGCGGCTGTAACCGACTCCAATTCATGTTTCGGTTATACCGATTTTGAGGGGTTTTTGGAACAGCCAATTCCGATCGCAGGTATACTGGGAGATTCCCACGGCGCGTTATTTGGGCAGGGCTGCATCCTCCCGGGCATGATTAAAGCCACCTACGGAACAGGTTCCTCCCTGATGATGAATATCGGTAAAAAGCCGGTGGAAAGTGAGCACGGCGTGGTTACATCGATAGCCTGGGGGATGGATGGCGGGATCACTTATTGCCTGGAAGGCAACCTTAATTATACGGGCGCCGTGGTCAGCTGGTTAAAAAACGACCTGAAACTGATTGAAAGCGCCGATGAGACACAGGGGCTGGCCAGCAGCGCCAATCCGGATGATAAAACCTATATAATTCCTGCGTTTACGGGTCTTGGCGCACCTTACTGGGATGCGGAGGCAAAAGCCGCGATCGTAGGCATTACCAGGACGACGG
>CAZGMH010000118.1:0-6790 GCA_964526765.1 uncultured Eubacterium sp. | reverse complement strand
ATTCTCCAATGAAGAGAAGAGGCGGCCGCAGAAGAAAAAAAGTTTGTGTATTCTGTGGAAAAGACAATGTAATTGATTACAAAGATGTGAACAAATTAAAAAGATATATCTCTGAGAGAGGAAAAATTCTTCCGAGAAGAATTACAGGAAACTGTGCAAAGCATCAGAGAGCGATCACTGTTGCAATCAAGAGAGCGCGCCACGTTGCATTAATGCCGTACGTACAAAATTAAAAAGATAGTTTTAGCGAATCCCTATAAGATTAAAAGCTTCCGCAGCATACTGCGGAAGCTTTTTTGAACAAAAAATCAACATGTTTGTGTTGGAGCGAAAATACTTTTGCCCGATTACAGAAAACTTATCCTGCATTGGATGTAGATATTGGATGCGGATATATGTTATACTAAACCATATTGATTTTTACTTGAAAAGCGGGACATTATAATGATAAAGATAATACGTTACTTAAAATACGCATTTAGGCTGTTAAAACTGAATTTTGGGACAATGCTGGTGTTTGAACTGCTCTATAAATTTGCAATGGCGGCAGTTTGCAAGCCTCTGCTGAGCGGTGTGATGAAGCTTGCGATGAAGGTTCAGGGCCTTTCCTATCTCTCAGATGAGACGATCAGTATATTTTTAAAAGCGCCTGCCACGTGGGTGTTTTTGGTTATTGTTGTGCTTGGGATGGCGTTTTTTACGCTGTTTGATATCTGCTGTATCATTATCTGTATTCATGCCTCCTACCGCAAGCAGAAGATACCTCTGCTTGCTCTGATGCGGCGGGGATTTAAGGCTTCACTGCGTGTGGTTTATCAACGGAATATCGTGATGATCCTGTATCTCCTGATTATTATTCCCATGACACATGCGGTTGTGATTTCGGGATATATGACAGAGTTTAATATTCCTGAGTTTATCCTGGAGTATATTTTTTCCCATATATGGCTGGGGGCTTTGTATGTGGGATTCTGGATCTATATTGGGCTTCGGTCTTTCCACTGGATTTACAGCCTGCATTATTTCTGCCTGGAAGGGTGCAGCTTTAAAGAAGCGCGCAGGCGGAGCTGGCGGCTGATGGGACGGCATTACTGGATAGATCTGATACTGATTGTGGCGTGGAATGCCGCGCTGATAGGAGCTTATTATGGTATTATCATGTTTGGTTCATGGCTGGTATCTGTGATCAACAGTGCATTTGCGAGCAAGGATCTTTTTGCCAGCCTGACGCTGTCGGGAGTTTCCCTGCTCCTTGATTTTTCCGGCGCGCTGTTTTACTGTTTTGGACTTCCTTTGTTTTTCCTGTGCGTAAGCCTGCTGTTCTATTATTATAAAGCTGTCACGAAAGAAAGGATTCCTCCGGCGTTTCCTGCCCTGGAAGATGCCTATCGGATATCGCATACGTTCTGGGCAAGAAAATTGTATGAAAACCGGAAACGGATTACTGCCATAAGTATTCTGGTGGTGATCGGCATCAATTTTGGCTATACTCTGGCGGACAAAAAAGGCATTGTGAATATGGGCCTTGAACGCCAGGTGGAGGTGACTGCCCATCGGGGGTATTCGGCAGCTTATCCGGAAAATACGATTCCTGCCTTTAAAGGGGCGATTGAGATTGGCGCAGACTGGATTGAACTGGATGTGCAGGAGACCGCGGACGGGGAAGTAATCGTCATGCATGATTCTAATCTCAAGAGGACGACCGGAGTTGACCGGGAAATCTGGGAGGTTAATTATGAGGATATTAAGGATTTGGACAATGGAAGCTGGTTTGACGCAAAATATCAGGAGGTGCATATCCCGACGCTGGAAGAGGTATTGAAAGCAACCTGGGGAAAAATTCGTCTGAATATAGAGATAAAACCTACCGGCCATGAAAAAAATCTGGAAAACCGGGTGGTGGAATTGCTGGAAGAGTACCATATGGTAGATAGCTGTGTGGTGTCGTCTATGAAATATGATTGTCTGGAAAAAGCAAAGCAGGCAAATCCGGATGTCGTGACAGCTTATATAACATCGGTTTCTTATGGGAATTTTACGAATTTGGAGTATGCGGACGGATACAGCGTGGAATCCATGATGCTGACGCAGGGGTTTGTCAATCAGGCGCACAATGCGGGAAAAGAGGTATATGTCTGGACGGTAAATTCGGAGGATACCCTTGGCAAAGTTATCAATATGGGGGTAGACAAGGTGATTACGGATGATCCGGTTATGGCGCAGAAATTGATTTATGAGAGAGAACACAGTACCTTCTGGGATGAATATATCAACCGTCTGCTGGAAATCGGCAGTTAGCGTTATCCGCTCGTGTGATTGGCTGGCGTTATCCGTTCGTGCTGCGGGACAGTGCTGTTAGTCGGCGCTATCAGTTAGCGCTGTTTAAGAAAACTCTTTCGCCCAAACAATGAATGTGTTATACTGTTTAGACAGGCGAAGTGTTATTGTTTAAAAGGAGCAAGTAATGGGACAGGATATAAAATTGAAGGGTAAGTTAAAAAATTACACAATCGTTCCTCTGCTGCTTACACTGCTGTTTGCCGCTATGGATGTGTGGATGTATGTTCTCAATACTATGGCCGGGGTACTTGGAACCGTTTTTGTGGCAGTGTATTTTGTTGTCGTGCTGATTGTGTACAGACGCAATAAGCCGATTATTTTGAATGAGCTGATTGATTTTGCCACGCAGTACGGGACTGTGCAGAAGCGGCTGTTGGATGAGTTTGAAATTCCCTATGCCATGATGGACCATGCGGGGAAAATGCTGTGGATGAACCAGCAGTTTTGTGAAATTTCGGAAAAGGATAAGGCGTACCATAAATCAATTACAACGATTTTTCCGCAGATTACGAGGGAACTGCTGGCAAAAGAGCAGCAGACAGAAATTCAGGTGGAGAAAGGCGGGCGGATTTTCAGGGCGAGCGTACACAAGATTAATTTTGCGGAAATCATTGATGAGAGCAGCAGTATCGAAGTGGGAGATAAGGAGCAATACCTGCTTGTTATTTACCTGTTTGATGAGACGCAGTTGACGAAGTACCGTATTGAGAACCAGGAAATGCAGATGGTTTCCGCACTTGTTTATATTGATAATTATGATGAGGTGCTGGAAAGTGTCGAGGAAGTAAAACAATCTCTCCTGATTGCCCTGGTGGACCGTAAAGTAAATAAGTTTTTCTCCAATGTGGACGGCCTGGTAAAAAAGACGGAAAAAGATAAGTATTTTGTTGTTTTTCAGCATAAATACCTGGCAAAAATGGAGGAAGAGAAATTCAGCCTCCTGGAAGACGTCAAAACGATTAAAGTGGGAAATGAAATGTCCATTACCCTGAGCATGGGAATCGGTTATGTGGGCAATGATTATACAAAAAATTATGAGCAGTCCCGGATGGCGATCGATCTGGCGCTGGGTCGGGGCGGAGATCAGGTGGTCGTGAAAACGACCGACAAGATATTCTATTTTGGCGGAAGCAACCGGCAGGTAGATAAGACAACCCGCGTAAAAGCCCGTGTAAAGGCGCTGGCCCTGCGGGAGATTATGATCAGCCGGGATAAATTTTTCGTGATGGGGCATGCTTTGGCAGATGTGGATTCCTTTGGCGCCGCAATCGGTATTTACTGTGCCGCACGCCAGCTTGGAAAACGCGCCCAGATTGTTATAGACGAGGTAAATACGACGCTGAGGCCGATTAAAGAGTGCTTTTCGGTGGAAAACGGTTATCCGGAGGATATGTTTATTTCCAGCCTGCAGGCGATTGAAGAACTGGATTACCACACGGCCCTGATCGTGGTAGATACCAACCGGCCGAGTTATACAGAATGCCCGACATTGCTGAACCGGGCAAAGACGATTGTGGTATTTGACCATCATCGCCAGGGCGAGGACGTGATACGCAATACGGTGCTTGCGTACACTGAGCCGTATGCATCCTCCACCTGCGAGATGATAGCGGAAGTGCTTCAGTATTTTGATGAGGACATTAAACTGTCGGCAAATGAGGCGGATGCAATTTATGCGGGTATCCTGATTGATACGAATAACTTTGTGACAAAGACGGGAGTGAGAACCTTTGAAGCGGCTGCCTACCTGCGCCGCTGCGGAGCGGAAGTGACCCGTGTGCGCAAGAAGCTTCGGAACGATATGGACGCTTATAAGGCGAGGGCAGAAGCGGTGCGCCGGGCGGAGGTATACCGGGGGGCTTATGCGATCAGCATCTGCCCGGCGGATAACATAGAAAGCCCGACTGTGGCATGTGCGCAGGCATCCAACGAGCTGTTAAATATTATTGGTATAAAAGCATCTTTTGTGCTGACGGAATACCATGAAAAGATTTATATCAGCGCCCGTTCCATTGACGAGATTAACGTACAGCGTATTATGGAACGCATGGGCGGAGGAGGGCACATGAACTCGGCGGGCGCCCAGCTTACCGGGTGTACGCTGGAGCAGGCGAAAAGAACGATTCAGAATACCCTCGATGAGATGCTAAAAGAAGGAGATATAGAATAATGAAAGTAATTTTATTGCAGGATGTAAAATCCCTTGGAAAGAAAGGGGATATCGTAAATGTCAGCGACGGATATGCGCGGAATATGATTCTGCCGAAAAAACTCGGCGTGGAAGCGACGGGGAAAAACCTGAATGATCTGAAGCTGCAGAACCGGCACGCCGAAAAAGTGGCACAGAATCAGCTTGCAGAGGCGAAAGCGCTGGCGGAAGAGTTAGAGGATAAAACCGTAGAGGTGAAGATAAAAGCAGGGGAAGGCGGACGCACGTTTGGTTCTGTTTCCACAAAGGAAATTTCCGCTGCTGTTAAGGAACAGTTAAATCTGGAGATCGATAAGAAAAAGATATCTGTGAGCGACCCGATTAAAGCGCTCGGAACATATGAAGCGGCAGTCAGGCTTCATTCAAAGGTAACGGCAACGCTTCGGGTTAAGGTGACGGAAGCGTAGGACTGACTGTAAATATACGGAGGAAACAACGATGGAAGAGGCGCTGATTAAGCGGATTATGCCTCATAGTCTGGAGGCGGAACAATCCGTCATCGGTTCCATGATTATGGACAGGGACGCTATTTTGACGGCTTCCGAAATACTTTTAAAAGACGATTTCTATCATCAGCAATATGGGATTTTGTTTGAGACGATTACGGAATTGTTTAACGGCGGCGCACCGGTGGATATGATTACTTTGCAAAATCGCCTGCGGGAGAAAAATGTTCCCCCGGAGATCAGCAGCCTGGAGTATGTGGGGGATCTGGTAACGTCGGTACCCACCTCTGCAAATGTGAAATATTATGCGGAGATTGTCCGGGAGAAATCCATTTTGCGGAAGCTGATCAAAATAAACGAGCAGATTGCGGATTCCTGTTATCTGGGTAACGAGAGTCTCGAGACGATATTGGAGGAAACCGAGAAAAGTATTTTCAATCTGCTTCAAACCGGGAGCAATAACGATTATGTGCCTATCAAGCAGGTTGTTTTAAACGCCCTTGACCGCATAGAGAAGGCTTCAAAAACCCAGGGGACAGTAACAGGCATTCCTACCGGATTTGTCGATTTGGATTATAAGCTTTCGGGCTTGCAGCCATCAGACCTGATACTTATTGCAGCCCGTCCTTCTATGGGAAAGACAGCCCTGGTATTAAATATTGCTCAGTATGTGGCGTTTCATGAAAATATGGCGACAGCGATTTTCAGCCTGGAGATGTCGAAAGAGCAATTGGTAAACCGTCTTTTTTCATTGGAGTCCAGGGTGGATGCACAGCTGCTCCGTTCCGGTAATTTGTCAGATTCTGATTGGGAAAAGCTGATCGAGGGCGCGGGCACCATCGGCAAATCCCATCTGATTATTGACGATACGCCGGGTATTTCCATATCGGAGCTGCGCAGCAAATGCAGGAAATATAAATTGGAACATGATCTGAAATTGATCATTATTGATTACCTGCAGTTAATGTCCGGTTCCGGGCGAAGTGATTCGAGGCAGCAGGAGATATCTGATATCTCCCGCTCTTTAAAGCAGATTGCCAGGGAGTTAAACGTACCGGTGATCGCGTTGTCCCAGTTGAGCCGCCAGGTGGAGCAGCGGCCGGATCACAGGCCAATGCTTTCGGATTTGAGAGAGTCCGGGGCGATTGAGCAGGACGCCGATGTGGTTATGTTCATCTACAGAGATGATTATTATAACAAGGATTCTGAAAATAAGGGAATTGCAGAAATTATTGTGGCAAAGCAGCGTAACGGCCCAATCGGGACGGTAAATCTTGTCTGGCTGCCGCAATATACGAAGTTTGCCAATATGGAAAAATAAGAGGAGAAATCAGGAGGTAGGGTATGCAGATACACCAATCAGCGGAAGACTATTTAGAGTGCATTTTAAAGTTAAGCAAAATTCGTCCGGTAGTTCGTTCTATCGACATCGCGACGGAGATGAACTATTCCAAACCAAGTATCAGCGTGGCAATGAAAAATCTTCGTTTGAATGGCTACATTAACATGGATGAAAGCGGATTTATTACATTGACGGACAGCGGTATGGAAATAGCGGCGAGCATTTATGAGCGCCACCTGGTTATCCAGGACTGGCTGAAATATCTTGGGGTAGATGAAAAGATTGCGGAGGAGGATGCGTGTAAAATAGAGCATACTCTCAGCAAAGAAACCTTTGCTGCATTAAAAAAGCATATTGTTGCAGAAATTGGTGAAAAGAGCTATACAGATTAGAAATCAGGGTATAATATGAGCACTTGGTGAGGTATTTTCGAACCTAGTGCGAGTAATACCT
>CAZGMH010000117.1:0-6800 GCA_964526765.1 uncultured Eubacterium sp. | reverse complement strand
AATAAGATAAGGCAGTAAATAAGATAAGGCAGTAAATAAGATAAAACGGGAAAGGGTGATAAAATGAGCAAAATAGCAGTATTATGTGTGGATGGCGTCGAGGAGATTGAGTGCCTGACAACCGTAGATTTTTGCAGAAGGGCAGGAATCAAAGTGGCGACAGTATCCGTAACCGGAAAACGTGAGATTATGGGAAGCCATGAAATCTGTTTTTATGCGGATGAGATTTTTGAGGAGACTGATTTTTCCGGCTTTGATGCAATCGTTTATCCGGGAGGACCGGGGACAGGAGCGCTCGGTGAAAAAGAGGGCGTTAAGGAGCTGGCGTCAAAATTTCTTGGCGAGGGAAAACTGGTGGCGGCTATTTGTGCGGCGCCGGGGATGTTGTCTGCCACAGGAATTTTAAAGGATAAAAGGGCGGCCGGATATCCGGGCTGCAAGCCGGAGGGAGCGGCTTTATGGACAGAGAATACTGTCGAAAAAGACGGAAACTTTATCAGCGGAAAAGGACCGGGAGCCGCTGCGGATTTTGCATTGGAAATAATTAAATATCTGGAAGGAGCTGCCGTGGAAGCTGATATTCGGAAATCAACAATGATGCCGTGGTAAACATTTCCAAACATAAAATAAACATAGCCGTAAATAATAGGATTAAGACAGAAAGCTTTTACCGAACAGAATGACATTCGGTTCGGCATAGAGGTTCCTGCCTTTACTATAGAGAAGATATATTTACGGAGGTGTAACAACATGAGTAATTCTTCAAGCTCAAACAGAATGTCAGTACCAGAGGCAAAAGAGGCAATGGATCGTTTCAAACAGGAGGTTGCTTCCGAACTCGGAGTACCTTTAAAAGAGGGTTATAACGGAGAACTGACATCCCGTCAGGCCGGTTCTATCGGCGGTGAAATGGTCAAAAAAATGATCATGAAACAGGAAGAACAGATGTCCGGTAAGTAAAACGGTAAAAACATGGATACGAAGGGGACTGTCAGCCGGCAGTCCTTTTTGTTTTGGGAAATTTTTCTTCTGTCTGTTGACAAAATGAATTAAGTCAGCAAAGCTGACCCGAATCCCGTGCCAGGACTCGCGGGCGGGTCTTGAAAAATCACAAAAAAAGGTACAAAAAAAGCCAAAAAAATTATGATTGCTTATAAAGTACAAGTATGATAGACTGTCCTTAATTAAATATGTAACATTCAGGTGTCCTGCATGATTTCTATCATGCGGGGTGAAAAGGGAAACAGGTGCAAATCCTGTGCGAACTCGTCACCGTAATCAGGGAGTGAACGCCGATATATCACTGGGAAACCGGGAAGATGGCGCAAGCAAAGATCTGCGAGCCGGGAGACCTGCCTGAAGGTTGTACGGGAACGAAATGTTCCGGGCCACGAGTAACTGGTTGTACGTGAAAATAAATCTGCTGCTTCTAAACAGGAGTTTCTTTTTTGCACCGTAAGAAATGTATCATTCGAAATTGCCTTGCAGTATTTTTATGAAATAAAAGCCTGCGGGCAAAGGATGAAAATTGTGCGCGGCAGGAAAATTGCTTTGCGGTATTTCTGTGAAACATAGTCTTTCGGCAAAATGTGTTCCAGTCTCGGGAAACGGGTACGTCAATCCCCGCATATTTAAAATATATGGGATGTTGCAGGGAACATCAAAAGGAGGAAATAATGAAAAAGAAACTCGTAGTATTGTTAGCGGCTGCTTTGGCCGGAGTATTCTGTATGACAGGATGCGGAAATAAGAGCGATGAGCCGGCAGCGGCGCAGCCAGCCGTGTCTGCAGGAGAAGAACAGGAAGTGTCTGCGGAACCGGAAGCAGAACCGGAAACAGAATCAGCAGCAGGTGATCAGGCTATTTTGGTCGTAAGTTTTGGAACGAGCTATAATGACAGCCGTGAGCTTACAATCGGCGGTATAGAAAAAGCCATTGCCGACAAGTTCCCGGAATATGAAGTCCGCAGGGCTTTTACCAGCCAGATTATCATTGACAAGCTGAAAGAGCGTGATGGCCTGGAGATTGATAATGTAGAGGAAGCTCTGGACAGAGCCGTAGCGGATGGAATTAAAACATTGGTTGTACAGCCGACTCATTTGATGAATGGATTTGAGTATACAGACCTGGCTGATGAATTAGCAGATTATGAGGACAAGTTTGAACAGGTAGTTCTGGCTCAGCCTTTATTGAGCAGCGATGAGGATTTCGACGCCGTTATCGCAGCAATCACGGAGAAAATGGCGTCTTATGATGACGGCGAAACAGCAATCTGCTTTATGGGACATGGAACGGAAGCTGATTCCAATGTCGTTTATGCAACACTTCAGGAAAAGCTTACCGAAGCAGGATATGAGAATTTCTATATCGGCACGGTAGAGGCTACTCCGTCTCTGGATGATGTGCGGGCAGCGCTGAGTGAAAAAGGTACATATACGAAGGTTGTATTGGAGCCGCTGATGGTTGTAGCCGGCGATCATGCAAACAATGATATGGCGGGCGATGAGGAGGATTCCTGGAAAACCGTACTGACAGATGACGGATACGAGGTTGAGTGTATATTGGAAGGTCTTGGTCAGGTTCCGGCTGTTCAGGATATCTATGTAGCGCATACTCAGGCGGCAGTTGACAGCCTTGCCGAGTAAGCAGGCCTGCAGTCACAGTATGAATGATTAGAAACAATATGGAGAATTAGTTGTGAAAAAGATTATCGTTTATTGCACAATGCTTCTCATTCTGATTACCGGTGTGCACAGCGCACCGGTAATCTGTCATGCGGAAGAAATGGAAGAAACAACAGAAAACAGCGGACAAGAGGATAGTACGACAGAGATTGGTGAACAAAACAGCGAACAAAAGGATAAAACAGATCTGATTGCCGGTGATGATGAGCGCACGACCATTGAGGAAGTGGGCGTGGACGGTATGGTTCCGGTTTATGGAACGGATATTAAGGACGGCACCTATTCAATCGAAGTGGAATCCAGCTCCTCCATGTTTCGCATCGTGAAGGCTGAACTGACCGTTCAGGAAGGTGAGATGTCCGCAGTGCTCACTCTGAGCGGAACCGGATATCTGAAGCTTTATATGGGAACCGGAGAGCAGGCGGTAGAGGAGGATGAATCCGCGTATGCCCCATATGTGGAGGATGCTGAGGGAAAATATACATATACGGTTCCTGTGGAGGCATTGGATAAGGAGCTGGAATGCACGGCTTTTAGTAAAAGAAAAGAGAAATGGTATGATCATCAGCTTGTATTTCAGGCGTCCTCACTGCCGGAGGATGCGCTGCTGATTGAACTTCCCGACTATGATGCGCTGGAAGAGGCCGCAAAAGCAAAGGAAGAAGAGGAAAAAGAAGCAGAGGAGGAAAGCCCGGCAAAAACGGCTGATGCCGATTTAAAACCCGCTGAGATTTCCCTGGAAGACGGTAATTATACGATGGAAGTGACCCTGTCAGGAGGAACCGGACGGGCATCCGTTACCTCTCCGGCGAAAGTTGCCGTGTCCAACAACACTGCCGTGGCGACAATTGAATGGAGCAGCGCGAACTTTGATTATATGATCGTGAACGGGGAGCAGTATCTTCCTGTCAATACAGAGGGTAATTCCACGTTTGAAATCCCGGTTTTCGCGTTTGACGCGCCGATGGATGTCATTGCGGATACTACGGCTATGAGCGCTCCCCATGAGATTGCATATACATTGACTTTCCAGACGGATACTGTTCAGAAAGAACAGGACGGTTTACTGCCAAAAGCTGCGGTGGGGATCCTCATTGTTGTTATTGTTGCGGTTGTGGCGGCAGTACTTATAAAAAGGAATAAAAATAATAGTAATGTTCAGAAATAAATTCATGCTCAGGGATTCAAATATATTTCAAAAAAAAGCCGTCCTGCTTTTTATCTTTGTTCTGGCAGGAACAATGCTTCTTGGCGCATGCGGAAACGGCGCCGGGGAAACGGACACTTTGACGGAAAGCGTATTTTCTGCAGATACGTCATCCGGCATAAATGAGGACAGGGATCTGGATATCAGCCCGCAGCTTCAGTATGAGAGCAGTATGGAACTGGAATATGCCCGGGAATTTGCTGTGGATTATTATGAGGGAGGCTATAAGCTGCTCTCCATATCCGACGGCACGCGGTATCTTGTGGTCCCGGAGGATGGAAGTGTGCCCCATGATCTGGAAGAAGATATCGTGGCGCTGCAGCAGCCGGTAGATCATATTTATCTGGTAGCCTCTGCCGTCATGGATATGTTTTGTGAACTGGATGCACTGGACAGTATTCGTTTTTCCGGGTTAAAGGCGGACGGATGGTATGTCCGGGAGGCTCAGGAAGCAATGGAAGACGGTAAAATTATCTATGCGGGAAAGTACAGCGCGCCGGACTACGAACTGATTTTGTCCGAGGGAGCCGCCCTTGCCATCGAAAATACGATGATTTACCATACGCCGGAAGTGGAAGAAAAGCTGGAAAGCTTTGGAATATCTGTGATTGTGGACCATTCCAGTTATGAAACACATCCGCTGGGACGTGTGGAGTGGGTGAAATTTTACGGAGCGCTTCTCGGAAAAGAGGAGGAAGCCGGGCAGGCGTTTTTGCGGCAGGCGGAAGCATTGGACCGCGTGGAGGAAGGGGAAAATACCGGAAAAACGGTTGCATTTTTCTATATTACCACAAGCGGCGCGGTCAATGTGCGGAAATCCTCAGACTATGTTCCGAAAATGATCGAGCTTGCAGGCGGGAAGTACATTTTTGACCAGTTGGGGGATGCGGACAATAAATCCTCGTCTATGAGTATGCAGATGGAAGAATTTTATGCTGCCGCAAAGGATGCGGATTACCTGATTTACAACAGTACGATTGACGGGGAACTTAATTCTGTCGATGAGCTTTTGGCAAAAAGCGGGCTTTTGTCGGATTTCAAGGCGGTAAAAGAAGGAAATGTCTGGTGTGCTACAAACGATCTCTACCAGCAGTCGATGTCCATTGGAACGATGATAGAGGATATTCACAGTATGCTGAGCGATGACCCGGACAGGCAGAGCGATATGTTGTACTTATATCATCTGGATTAAATGGAAAAGGGGGCGCTTTTGATGCATCATAAAGAGGGAAAGACGGCACGATACTTAGCGGCATTTATTTTACTGGTAATATTGATTCTCTTTTTTCTTGCCTGTAATATCTGCATCGGAAGTGTCTTTATTCCTTTTTCGGATATTATAAAAAATTTTTCGGGGCAGGAGATCGGGGAGACTGCCAGAAACATACTGTGGGAGATCCGCCTGCCCAGGGCGCTGGCGGCAATGATACTCGGCGGTGCGCTGGCGCTGGCGGGATACCTTTTGCAGACATTTTTTCATAATCCCATTGCGGGACCGTTTGTACTTGGCATTTCCTCCGGGGCAAAGCTGGTCGTGGCGCTGGTTATGGTATTTCTTTTGGGGAGAGCGATAAAAATCAGTTCCGGCGCGTTGATTCTGGCGGCCTTTGCAGGGGCGATGCTGTCTATGGGGTTTGTACTTTTGATGTCAAAAAAGGTAAACCGGATGTCCATGCTTATTATCAGCGGCGTTATGATTGGATATATCTGCTCTGCGGTTACGGATTTTATCGTCACGTTTGCCGATGATTCGGACATTGTCAATCTGCATAACTGGTCGATGGGAAGCTTTTCGGGTATCTCATGGAGCAATGTGGCAGTTATGTCTGCGGTGATTTTTATCACGTTTTTCTTTATTTTTTTCCTGTCTAAGCCAATCAGCGCTTACCAGATGGGAGAGTCCTACGCAAAAAATATGGGAGTGAATGTGCGTCTGCTGCGGGTTTTGCTTGTACTGCTTTCGAGTTTCCTGTCCGCCTGTATTGTAGCTTTTGCAGGTCCTATTTCCTTTGTAGGGATTGCAGTTCCGCATTTGGTGAAAAATCTTTTTTGTACGGCAAAGCCGATTGTGATGATTCCTGCCTGTTTTCTGGGAGGGAGCGTATTCTGCCTGTTCTGTGACCTGCTGGCGAGGACGATATTTGCCCCGACGGAACTCAGTATCAGTACCGTAACGGCTGTTTTCGGCGCGCCGGTGGTTCTCTGGGTTATGATCCGGCGTCAGAAAGAGAGGGCATAGCTGTGAAGGAATATTATTTTTGCACAAAAGGAATGTCCGTCGGTTATGAGGGAATCCCGCTTATTAAAGATATCGAAATCTGTCTGCATCAGGGGGAGATTTTGACGCTCATCGGTCCGAATGGCGCCGGGAAATCTACCATCTTAAAAAGTATCGCAGGTCAGTTAAAGCTGGTCCTGGGAGCCGCATATCTGGGCGGGGAGTCCCTGGAACAGATGCGCGGGAGCGAGCTGGCGAAGAAAATGGCGGTGGTCTTTACGGAACGGCTCCGCACGGAAATGATGACCTGCGGGGACGTAGTCGCAACCGGGCGTTATCCCTATACCGGAAAATTTGGAATTTTGTCGGAGGGCGACGTCCAGGCAGTGCAGGAGGCAATGGAGCTGGTTCATGTGTCGGAGCTGAAAAATCAGGATTTTACGAAAATCAGCGACGGCCAGAGGCAGAGGGTCATGCTTGCCAGGGCAATCTGCCAGCAGCCGGAGATTATTGTTCTCGATGAGCCGACCTCCTATCTGGATGTAAAATATAAGCTGGAATTTTTATCTGTTTTGCAGGAGCTAAAGCGGAAGAAAAAGCTTTCCGTAATTATGTCCCTTCATGAACTGGATTTGGCGGAACGGATTTCAGACAAAATACTCTGTGTGAAAGGGGAATATGTGGAAAAATT
>CAZGMH010000116.1:1797-6806 GCA_964526765.1 uncultured Eubacterium sp. | reverse complement strand
CAGTGGCCGTATTATTAAAACAACACAAAAAATATTAAGATTTTTGTAACCATTTGGCTATAATGATGGAAACGGTCTTTTTTCGGAAGACTCTTTTCAGCCAAGTGGTTACAATTTTTTTTCCATAACATGATAAAATAAAGCAAGGGTAATAATCAGATTTTTTATGATTGATAGGAGGAGATGAGAGAATTATGGCAGTCATTACGATAGACGGCGTCCGCCTGGAGGCAGAGGACAACGAAAATGTATTGGAATGCGCTTTGAAAGCGGGTATTTATATTCCCCATTTGTGCCATCACCCGGATTTGCCGGAAAACGGTTCCTGCCGTATGTGTATTGTGGAAGTAGAGGGGATGGAGGGGGTATGTCCATCCTGTACGCTTCGCGCAAAGGACGGTATGGTAATCAGTACAAAGACAGAAAAGGTAAATAAACTGAGGACGCTTGCGCTGGAACTTCTGCTGGCGGGCCACCCGGAGGACTGTTCCACATGTCCGAAGTACGGCAACTGTGAACTGCAGACCTTAATCCAGTATATCGGCGCGAACAATGCCCGGATGCGCGTCCGCACAAAGGGAATTAAGATGGAGGAGGGAAATCCTCTCCTGATTCATGATATGAACCGCTGCGTACTCTGCGGGCGATGCGTACGCGCCTGCAATAATTTAAGGGGCGTCGGCGTACTGCAGTATAACAAAAAGGATATGGAGACTTATGTGGGAACGCTGCACGGCAAGCTGCTGAAAGACGCGGACTGCCGCTTCTGTACCGCCTGTGCGGAAGTCTGTCCGACAGGAACGATCCGCGACAAGCTGCAGCTGCTCACAACGAATATAAAGAAAGAAGACGCGCTTGTGCCGTGCCGTTTTGCCTGCCCGGCGCACACGGATATCCCGCGATATATCCGCTTTGTCAAAGAGGGGGACTGCGATGCGGCTGCCGCGGTGGTCCGTGAGAAAGCGCCGTTCCCGCATACGCTTGGGCTGATCTGTACCCAGGCATGCGCGAAAGAATGTAAGAGAAATGAAGTCAGCGAGGCAATGTCTATCCGCGCGATCAAGCGCTATGCGGCGGAGCATGATACCGGTTCTTACTGGAGAGGAAAAGGCAAACAGCTTGCGGATACCGGGAAAAAGGTCTGCGTCGTGGGCGGAGGACCGGCCGGTCTGACTGCAGCGTATTACCTGAGAAAACAGGGCCATGCGGTGACGTTAAAAGAAGAACTGCCGACCGTGGGAGGCATGATGTCCTATGGGATTCCCTCCTACCGTCTCCCGAGGGAGGTTGTGGCAGAGGAAGCGAAAGTAATCGAAGATCAGGGCGTTGTTTTTGAAACGGGCGTGCGGGTGGAAAAACCGGCAAAGCTGCTGGGCGAGTATGACGCGGTTCTGATGGCGACGGGAAATCATAAGGGCGTCCGCCTTCCGATGGAAGGGAACGATCTGCCGGGCGTCCATGTGAATATTGATTTCTTAAGAAAAGCAAGCCTCGGAGAGGAGACGGGCATCGGGAAACGGATTATCGTTCTCGGCGGCGGGAACGTGGCGTTTGACTGTGCCAGGACGGCGAAACGCCTCGGCGCGGAAGAAATTCATCTGGCGTGCCTGGAGGCGAGAGAAGTAATGACCGCTGATGATGAGGAGATCGAGCAGGCGCAGGAGGAAGGAATCTTCGTCCATCCGGCGCAGACATTTGAGCGTATTACCGGTGCGGACCATGTCACCGGAGTAGATTTTATGAATGTAAAAGCATTTTACTTTGATGAAAACAGGAGGGCCGTCATTGAAAAGGAGGAAAACTCCGAGCACCATATCGACGGGGATACGGTGATTTTCGCCACGGGGCAGTGGGCGGATCTGACAGAGGAATGCGGACTGGTCCTGGGCAAGGCGAACAGCATCGTTGCAGACCCCAAAACGCTGGAAACTTCCGTGAAAGGTATTTTTGCGGCGGGCGACGTTACATACGGGACAAAATCTGTTGTCCAGGCGATTGCCTCCGGCAGGGATGCGGCCTCCCAAATCGATCTTTACCTGGGCGGCGATGGGGATATCAGCGAATCGCTGGCGCCTGAACAGACGCCAGATCCGGTAATCGGAAAGAGAGAAGGCTTTGGATATCTCGCTGCGGTTAAGAAAAAGATACTTCCCGCAGAAGAGAGACAGGATAATTTCAAACAGTTTGATTTCGGTATCTGTGACAGCGATATCTGCGGCGAGACGGGACGCTGCCTGCAGTGCGATCTGAGGCTTCAGATCCATCCGGCGAGATTGTGGACGGAGTTTTCCAATGACCAGAAGGAGGTGCAGGAATAATGGGTGCTTTAGAAAATGTAAAAACAATGAGCGCTTCGGAAGTGATTGCAGGGATATCCTCGGAAGGTCTGCTGGAATTTGGCGCGGACCGCACGCCGGTAGCCCAAAAATGGAATCTGGTCAATGAGGAGCGGCAGTTTCAGACAAATCCGATCCGTGTAGTGGCGGGTCTGAATAATTCGGATCTCGACGGGGCGCTGCTGGCGATTTTGAAGGAGAATCCGGACAGGGTTTTTGAGGGAATGTGCATCGCAAAAATAGCCGTAGACGCGGAAGAGATGTATTTATATATTCCGGAAACGGAGTCAGACTATGCAAAAGAGCTGGAAGAAAAGGCAGAGAGTTATGGCGTGCAGATAAAGACGGGCATTGCAGACTGCCGGGAAAGCCGCGGCGGCGCTTTCCATCACATCGAGACGATGGCTGCGCTGGCGGATATTTTTGCCGGAGTTTATGAGCCCTGCACCTGGATGGCGGTCCGCCGGGACGGAAAAACCGGACCTCTCACAAAAGTGTCTTATGGAACAAAGCTTGCGGATTTGGTCGGTGAAACAGATGCAAAGGCAATCGCTGTCGGCACAAAGCTTTGCGATACAACCGTTCTTGATATGGTAATCAATGAGGATACACAGATCGGAAACGGAGTGATTACCGTCTATGGTCCTGAATGCTGTATGATCCATGAGGCGGAAACGGTTTTGGCAAAGGAGAGGAGACAAAGCTGCGGAAAATGTACGTTCTGCCGCGAGGGATTGATCCAGCTTCATACAATGACGAAGGAAATCACCCAGGGACAGGGAAAGAAAGAGTTTCCGGCGCTGATGGAGGAAATCGGAGAAGCGATGACGTTCTCCACGCCATGTACGATGGGACAGACCGCGTCTGACTTTACCATGGGAACATTGAAATATTTCGCTTCCGAGTATGAGGATCATATCAAAAAGAAAAAATGCGCTAATAACGTATGTTCTGCCTTTATGGGTATTTATATCGACCCGAACGAATGTCAGGGCTGCGGGGAATGCGCGGACGTGTGCCCGAAGAACGCGATTGAGGGCAAGGCGGGATACATTCATATGATTGATGAGTTTGAGTGCGATAAGTGCGGAAAATGTGTTTCCGTTTGTGAGAATGAGGCGATTATCCTGACAACCGGGCGCATCCCGAAGCTGCCGAACCGTCTGACGAAAGTCGGAAAATTCAAAAAGCGGCGTTAGCGCAGTATATCCAATCGAAAATCATGTGGGAGGAATTATCAGAATGAAAATATTGATCATATATTATTCCCAGTCCGGGAATACGCAGAAAATTGCAAAGAGGATCGCAAAAGGAGCCCGAAGCGCAGGAGCTGAAGTCAACGTTGTAAAACTGAAAGATGCTTCTTATGAGATGATGGAGGAATATGACCTGATTGGATTCGGCACCCCGGTCTGGAAAGCAGATACGCCGAATATGCATCACTTCATTGAACATATGCCGGATCAGCGGGGAAAACAATGCTTTGCTTTTAATACGCACGGAGCGCTGCCGCATTTGTATTTCCCGATTGTGATCCCGAATCTGAAAAACCATGGGATGCTTCCAATCGGTTATAAAGACTGGTATGGAGATGTTACCATGCCGGGCATGCCGAAGCCGTATTATACTTACGGACATCCGGATGAACAGGATTTTGCGGAAGCGGAAGCCTTTGGAAAAGAGATGGCGGAAAACAGCCCGAAAATCGCCGCAGGGGAAACCGATCTGATCTATCCGGATCCGCCGATGAACGAAAAAGTTTTTCAGCAGGCGATGATCTGTTCCAATATGCTGCTGAGCCCGACGAATCCCCAGGGGGCGTTTATCCGGGATGCGTCTAAATGTGCGTACCCGAAATGTACGCTCTGTATGGATAACTGCACGATGGGATATATCGACCTGACGAAAACGCCTCAGATATTCGGCAATCGCGGCGATAAATGCGACGATTGCCATGAATGTTCCTTTTGCTTTATGATCTGTCCGCGCGGCGCGATAGAGACGGATCCGCCGATGGCGGAACATGCGGCAGGCTGCGTCGGGAAACGGCATCTGGGGTTTGAAAAGATGCTGGACCAGGATGAGGCGGAGGGAAAGTTCCGCCGCCATATAGCTGCGGACGACGTCGGATTTGATACGCCCTATGTAATATGGCATCCAAGACGTCCGTATTTTGTAATCCCGAGGGAGAAACCGGAAGATGATGAGTGAGATTGATTGCATAATAAATTTTGCATGTGGGATTTTTCTGTAGGGACGCCGCATAAAAGATTGGAGGAAACAGACATTGAACGGGAATTTGGATAACGACGACCGCAGAAAGCTGAAAGAAAAACAGCAGAAACGGATGGAACGCGCGGCAAGGCAGGAGGCAAAGCGGGAGAAAAACCGTCCGCGCCGGGAAAAGAATGTGATTGCCCTGGTGGGATTTATCGTTGCCTGCAATGCGTTCTGGATCAGTTTTACCGGCTGGTATATCTGGCTGGATCTGCTGGCGTTGGCGCTGTGCCTGATTGGATTGGCGCCGAACCGCCCGAAAAATATCAAAAAGTATCTCGCCCTGTTCGGCGTGGGGATCGCCCTGATTGCGATGTTCAATGCGATACGGGTTTCAAACCAGTGGGTGGTAGATCAATCGGCGATGTCCGGCGTTTCCGTATATGCAATCGGGCG
>CAZGMH010000116.1:0-1697 GCA_964526765.1 uncultured Eubacterium sp. | reverse complement strand
ATATGCAATCGGGCGCTCCGCGGATGAAATATAATCGGGACAGAAAGAATTTTCCAAACAGGATAAAACAGAAATGATGAAAACAGGAGGATATGGAAATGAAAGAATTAGAAACACAAATCTGTGTGATCGCAGCAGGTCCATCCGGTCTGGCGGCAGCCTGCCAGGCGGCAGAGGACGGCGCGGATGTTATCGTAGTGGAAAAGGCGGCCAGCGTCGGCGGGGCGGCGAACATGGGTATGGGTCCGCTTGGTATCGGCACGAGATATCAGAAGCAGCAGATGGTCGAGATTTCGGTAGAAAAAGCATTTAATATGTTTATGGAATATACGCATTATAATGTGGATGCGAGAATGGTAAAACGATATTTCGAACAGTCGGCGGAGACGATCGAATGGCTGGAGGATATGGGCGTGGAATTTGAGGGCGCTTATCCTTATTTCCCGAAAGCTGAGGCTACCTGGCATATCGTAAAAACCGGAAAAGAGATCGGACCGCGCGCAGCCTCGGTGATGAATAATGTGATGTATAATCATGCCCTGGAGCTTGGCGTACAGGTTTTGACAGAGACTCCGGCGAAGAAGATCCTCATGGAGGACGGTAAAGTGGCAGGCGTTCTCGCGGTGGATAAAGACGGAGACGAACTGAAAATCAACTGTAAAGCGGCTATTATCTGCACCGGCGGCGCTGGCGCGAACCCTGAAATGATCAAAAAAGAGACCGGATATATATTCGGTGAAGATATGTTTAACTTTGCAATCCCCGGAATCATGGGCGAGGGATTGAAAATGGCGTGGGAGGCAGGCGCCCAGAAAACGCCTGTCCGCATTGAGCAGGCAGCGGGTATCGAGCAGGCGGACAACCTTCCGGGCAGTATCTCCAACGTATTTTATCAGCCGAACCTGCTGGTGAACTTCAAGGGAAAACGGTTCATGAATGAAGAACAGATGCAGAATACGACATATCTCTCGAATGCGGTATCCCATCAGAAGAACCGCCGCGGTTATATCATTATCGATTCCTCCATCCTGCGCTATTACCGGAAGCATGGCGTGGATGTCGTGAGCCTTGTGCGTATCGATCCTTCTGTCGGCAGCGATTTTGACGACGGGTTTAAGATTATCGAGGACGAAGGGCGCACCGCGTTTGCAAAGGCGGATACGATTGAAGAACTGGCGGAAAAGATGGGTATCGACGTGGACAATCTGGTGGATACGGTAGATGACTACAACGATTACTGCGACTCCACAGACGAAGAATTCTTCAAGGATAAAAAATATATGCGCCCCATCACAAAAGCGCCGTTTTACTGTGCGACCATCGTCCCGGGCGGTTACGGTACGGTCGGCGGCATCAAGATCAATGAGAACTGTGAAGTGCTCGATGATGAGTTTGAGCCGATTCCGGGTCTTTATTCCGCAGGCGCCGACGCAAACAATCTGTATGATGACAGCTATATGTTCCTTCTTCCGGGAAATTCTATGGGCTTCTGCGTAAACTCCGGACGAATCGCCGGTATGGAAGCTGTGGAATATGTGGAAGATGAAGATTAACAGGAGAAAAAACTGCCTTTCCGGGCAGTTTTTTCCATACATGGAAGAGGTACAGAAATGAAAACAGCGGCAATCATAGATGAATTTGAAAATATGGATTCTGCGCGGAGCGCGCAGATAAAGGAAATCAAAGAACAATCCGGG
>CAZGMH010000115.1:0-6825 GCA_964526765.1 uncultured Eubacterium sp. | reverse complement strand
CAGCCTAAAATATACATATCATTTTTAATTTCAAATACATTTAAAACGGAGAACCTTATGATTCTCCGTTTTTACTCAACAGTACATTCCAACTGTTTTCCTTCTTCGGAACTGGCAAAATTTGTCTGCCAAAGTATACTCAGAAATTATTTATTCCACCGTCTCCGTCTCTATTACAAATCTCACACTTCCGGTCTGTCCCTCGCGGATTCCCGCAAAATTATCGTAATTGCTGTCCGCTTCCTTTAAGGCTTTGAGTCTCGTTATCACTTCTGCAAGATCATCGCCTGCAAGCTTACCTAACTCCTGAACGCCCTCCTCATCAAAGGCGCTGATTCCATCCCGCAGGGCTTTCATTCCATCCGACAATGCTCCCATCCCCGTATTCAGGGCGCCGCCGGATTCTTCCAACTTCTGTGTTCCGTCATTTAGCGCCGCAGAGCCATTATAGAGCTGTTCAACTCCCTGATTAAACGCCGCAATTCCTTCTGACAACTGTCCGCTTCCGCTTTCCAACTGCTGCAGGCTGTCCAACAATGCGCTCACATCACCGCTGCTGTCCGGGGACATTTCCGCCGGTTCAAAGACCGGAACCTGTTCTAACTGCTTTTGCGCCAAAGCAAGATGTCCCTGCGCCTCCCCGGTAACGCCCGACACATCGATACTTGCCGCAATACTGTCTCTAATCTGTGCTTTCTGCTCATCGGTCAGTCCTTCAATCCGTGCCAGCGCCGCATCCGCCGCTGCCGCCGCCTGTTCCCGCGCCTTTTCATTTGCGGTGTTCTCCGCCCCGGCTAAATCCATCGCCGCCAGTTCGCTGTCCGCGGCTGATACAAGGCTTTGAACCGTTCCCGCATAAGACGCCATCTGCACGGCAAGGGACTGCATCTGTCCCACAATATCCGATTGTGTCAAAGCTGTATTCAATGTCTCTATTCCCTGAGCCAGAGCCGCCGCACCTGATTCCAGCGCATCCTTCTGCTGATTCAGGGCATCCAGTCCATCCGACAGCGCTTTTGCCCCCTCATTTACCGCACTGACGCCCTTTGTATATTCGGACAGGTAAGTTTCCATAGTCTCCATTCCGGAAAAAAGCTCTGCCGCTCCTTCCACAAGTTTGGAAGATGCATCTGTAAAATCTGACATGGAGTCCACGATTTCATCCATATCTTCAAAATCCTCATCCTCCATATCTGCAAAAATACCGTTCGTTACCACAGTTGCCGTAAATTCCAGTTCAAACTCACTGACATCCGCTGTTACTTCCACATAATCAGGAATATCCGCATCCTCTGTCGGCTCATAATCCGCCAGCTTCAGACTGTCTGACAGACCCGGAAATGCATATCCGATTACCGCATTCTGCCCGTCCATAGATACCAGCTTTCCATTGGTCACTTCCACATTTGAGAAAACATCCCCCGGCAAAAACACTGCGGAAAGCACCGCAAAAGGCACTTGTACCTCCACCTCTTTTCCGTCTGTTTCAACCGTCTCAGAAGTATGATTTTCATAATCAAAGCGAATCCGCACCTCTCCGCTCTTTCCGGCAATCTCCTCCGGCGTCATCTCTTTGTCATCCAGATAATAGCTGACCTTCACCGAGACGGGAAGTTCTTCATCAGCGGTTCCCTTGTATTGAATATCCTCACCATTGTTGTCCCACAAAATCGTCCCGTCACTTTTTTGGGTAAACTCCTCATCCCCTTTTGTGTTTTTGATATCCTTCAAAGTGGAAAAATCCTCTATCCTGGCGCTGCCGCCCGGATTTTTCAGCACATTTTCCACCGTAATTTCCTGTGTTTTTCCCGACGCATCCGCTTTGACGCGCACGGTCTGGGATTTATCCGGCGCATCCGCCTCGCTTGACGTGCGTTCCGCCCCAAAAGCCGGGAACGCCTGCCCTAAAACCAGAACTCCGCCGAGCATCAGAGCGGCTGCCTTCCATCCTTTCTTTTTCATCATCATACCTCCTACTCCACATTCTTCAATGCCGCATCCATCGGCACCCTGCTGACTTTCCTGTATTCCATCAGCGCCACAGCCATATAGGTAACAACGCCAATCACAAACATTTTTACATAAATGATCGGATCAACATAAAAAGTAATCCATCCCGACATACTGCTCAGGACAATTTTCATAATCACACGCATAAAATAATACTCAACCGGCAAACTGATCAACAGGAAAAGCACCACCACAATGGAGGTGGAGACAATATATAGCCGGCTGATCTCACCATTTGTATAACCTAAAATCTTCACCATGGATATGGACTGCGCATTTTTCTCGATAATAATTTTTGACAGCAGATAAATAAGAATGACAAATATAGCAACGGCAAATCCGTCCACCATGTACATCAAGCTTCCCATCGACAATGTCAGCTGCCTTGATATTTTTGTCATATCTTCCAGGTCTATCACGGAAGCAACATATTTTTCGTCAATATCTGTGATTTCCGTATCCGAAAAATAACCGCAAAAATAATCCTGATCCAGATCAAAGGTCTGATTCAAATACTCCTGATCCATAAAAACCGTCAGACCACTCTCATAATCATAGATTCCGCTGACACAGAAATCATATGTCGTATCCTCATAGGATTCCTTCAGGGTAATCGTATCTCCCGGCTCAATATCATACTTTTCCGAATATGCAGAGGAAATATAGATTTCCCCCTCCCTGATATCCAGAGGGATATACCTGCTGTCCGGAGCGATTCCATATAACAGAATTTCCTCCTCCCGCACATTCTCTCCGGTTGTCTGCAGCGAATAGGCGCTGAACTTTTCCGCATCCTCATTTTCCGTCTCCACGGAATAAGCAAAATACAGCATGGTAATCATGCTCTCCAGTTTGTTATCCTCATTTGCGGCATTGACCGGCATCTGCAGCATATACTGGTAATTGCAGATCATATTATTTTCTATTTCCTCCTGATAATGTGCCAGGATTGACGGCAAAAGCAGACCGAACATCAGAAGCATATTTGCAAATAAAATGCCAACGAACAAAATACAATAATTGCTGAAATTCTGAAAAATAATGCGCAGGCGGAAACGTCCGAAAAACGGCAGCCGCGTATTTAACGGAACTGCACGCTTCTGTTTTCTCCGGCTCAGGTCGCGGCGCAAAAATTTCAGCGGGGAAAGGGATAATTTGTGTCTCAGAATCACAAAATTTACCGCCACCATCATGATCATCGGCACAATGGTTGTCAAAATAAACGCTTCCGCATTCCATATCGTCTCATAAGCAGGCAGGCTGTAACTCCCGTAATACATACCTGCACAGGCATCCTTGAATATGCTGTATCCGAGAATATTTCCCACGACCGCTCCGACTGCGGTGACAAACAGAGGCATCGTCATATAATGCCGGATCAGCTCTCCTCTCGTATAACCGGAAGCCCGCAGCGTTCCTATCACGTTTGCCTCTTTTGTAATCGTATTGCTAACCGTGATGCCAAATACAAAGGCAAGAATTGCGATAACAATATACAAAAGCGCAATCATCATTGCCCTGTCGCTTCCCATGTCGTCTCCGGTAAACTGAATGGCCTGGTTCATATAACACGGCGTAAAGGTCTCCAGAGTCACCTCTTTGATAATGCCTTTCATAAAATCCTCAGACATCTGTTTTTCCTGTGCTTCATCGGCAGGCGGGGTATTATATTTCCATGAATAACAGTAAAACAACTGCTCTGCTTTAAATTTTGTGAAAGCATCTTCTGTGACGGCCGCCACGCCAAATTTCACCGCGTCGAACATAGAGTCGTTATTGTCCGAAAAGAGACAACTGTAATCGGGCAGCGCCACCAGCCCGGTAACAGTCCAGGTAGAATCCTCCCCGGACAATTCATCTCCGATGTTGATACCGTTATTGTCCGCATACATACGGTCAATCACAATCTCCCCGTCCGTTTCCGGCATCTTTCCGTCCATCAGGCATATTTTGTTAATCTCCCGGCGGTCCGCAAAAATACGCAGCGTGCTGTCGTTCGTCAACGCCTCCTCCACGTAAAAATTGTCATAGAGAGTCACTCCCAATTCCTGAATCGCTTTCTTCTGTGCTTTGTTCGCAGAATCTGCCAGCCGGAAATTTCCATCCTCTATATTATATTTTTCAAATCCTTCCTGATAGGCGGTCAGCATACTCCCATCCGCCACCAGGAACCCGGACACAAATCCGATGGAAGCAATCAACAGGAGAAAGATGACCAGGTATTTTCCAATTTCACTCCTCAATTCCCGGAGAAGACGCTTTCTCAATGGATTTTTCATCTTTACCACTCCAATTCCTCCGCCGGAACCCGGCGCTCATTCCGATAGTTTTTCCGAATTACTCCATCCCTCAATCTTACCACCCGGTCTGCCATATCCTTGATGGCATCATTGTGCGTCACCATAATCACTGTATTCCCATATTTCTCATTTACAGTCTCGATTAGCTTTAAGATTTCCTTTGAGGTACTGTAGTCCAACGCCCCGGTCGGTTCGTCGCAGAGCAGAATATCGGGATTTTTCACAATGGCACGCCCGATGGCAGTTCTCTGCTGCTGGCCGCCGGACAATTGATTTGGAAGCTTCCCCTCATGTTCATACAGCCCCAGAGTGTGCAAAAGCTCATCCACATCCAGAGGATGATCGCCCAGATAGGCGCCCACTTCAATGTTCTCCCGCACAGTCAGATTTGGAATCAGATTATACATTTGAAAAATGTAACCGAGATGCTTTCTGCGGTATGCTGTCAGGCGCTTCTCCTTCATATCCGCCATCCGCTCCCCGTTGATGCAGATATCGCCTTTATCTGCGCTGTCAATACCCCCGATAATGTTCAATAACGTTGATTTGCCCGAACCGGATGGTCCGAGCAATACGCAAAATTCTCCCTTTTCTACCTCTAAATCTATTCCCCTCAGCACTTCCACACGGTTCTCACCGCTGCCATAATATTTTTCAATAGCTGAAATTTCCAAAAACATTGTGTTTCCTCCCCAACGTTTTGATATATTAGTTGTATCTAACCTTTCCCGGTAAAAAAATAGCGTTTTACCGCAGCAACAGGTTAGTTTTATTTAACCAAAATTATCATAGCACAGCAGATATTCGTTGTCAATGTTAAAAACAAATGCATATAATAAAAAAACTTCTCCCGGAATATTCCATAATGAACAATGAAAAACTGGAAAATCTTCTCAATTTAGCACTGGATGCCACTCCCCAGGAGCGTGACAAATCTCTGGAACTGAATGTAGGCTATGACTCCGCCGACAGTACATGGCAGGTAATTGTCAAGGCTTCCGGCGGGCTTGACCGCCTGAAAGAACTATATCCTTCTATGAGCGCAGACGAGCTGCTGAACGGCTATGCTGTTTTAACGCTGCCCTCCTCCCTGTTGGATTCCGTCGCAAATGAACCGGAAATCGAATATATGGAAAAACCAAAGCGGTTATTTTTTGCCGTCAGCGCCGGGCGCCGGGTATCCTGCATCACTCCGCTGCAGACCACCGCCAATGCCGGATATTCTTCCGCACGCAGCGACTTGTTCGGCGCCGGCGTACTGACAGCAGTTATCGACTCCGGTATCGACTATTCCCATCCCGATTTTCGCAATGAGGACGGTACAACACGAATCACAGAGCTCTGGGACCAGACTCTCAACCGCATTTTCGACCGTGAGCAGATCAATGAAGCGCTCAGGCAGACATCCCAATCCGAAATGTACCGTATTGTTCCGAGCCGCGACATCAGCGGACACGGCACCCATGTAGCCGGAATCTGCGCCGGAAACGGCCGTGCTTCCCAGGGACAATATAAGGGAGCCGCTTCCCAAAGTCCCCTTCTCATTGTCAAATTAGGCGTATCCGACCCCTACGGTTTTCCCCGCACAACGGAGCTGATGCGGGCTGTGGATTACGTACTCCGAAAAGCCTTTGAGCTGAAAATGCCTGTCGCCGTCAATATCAGCTTCGGAAACAACTACGGCTCCCACGACGGTTCTTCCCTGCTGGAAACTTACCTGGACGACGTATCCTCCTTCTGGAAATCCGTCATTGTCACCGGAACAGGAAACGAAGGCAATGCCCGCATCCATTCCTCCGGTATTTTCGTGATGTCCTCCACGGGAACCTATCCCCCTCAGACTGTACAGTTTGCCGTCGGAGAATATGAGACCGGATTAAATTTGCAAATCTGGAAATCCTATTCCGACCAGGTTGATTTCCAGATTCGGCACCCAAACGGCACAATGATCGGGCCTTTTCAGGAAATTCTCGGTACGCAGCGTTTCTCCCTGGGTGAAACCGAACTGTTAGTGTATTACGGCAAGCCAAGCCCCTACAGCACCAGTCAGGAAATTTATATTGATTTCATTCCAACGGGCTCTTATATTGACTCCGGCATATGGGAAATCATTCTGCTTCCCCGAAACATAATCACCGGAACCTATGACCTGTGGCTTCCCGGTCAGTCAGTCATAGGTACATCCACAGGATTTTTATATCCGACAGAAAACACGACTCTTACGATTCCCTCCACTTCCTCCAAGGTAATCTCTGTCGGTGCATACAATGCCATCTTTGACAGCTACGCCCCCTTTTCCGGAAGGGGATTTACCCGCCAGACGAACCAGGTCAAGCCGGATATCGCCGCTCCCGGAGTCGATATTACTTCTGCCGCTCCCGGCGGGGGATATACAGCCAAAAGCGGAACCTCCATGGCGGCGCCCTTTGTAACCGGATCAGCGGCTCTTTTGATGGAATGGGGAATTGTGCGCGGCAACGATCCGTTTCTATATGGTGAGAAGGTGAAGGCATAC
>CAZGMH010000114.1:5741-6985 GCA_964526765.1 uncultured Eubacterium sp. | reverse complement strand
CCGGCGGGACGTAAGCCTCCACATAAATGCCGTCCTCCCGGTAATCTTCTGTAAGAAGTTCCCCGTATTTTCGGATGCGCTGAATTTCTCCTGCCTTCTCATAGGGAAATGTATGTTTGAAAAATACTTTATCTTCCCTGAGAACTTCTTCCAGCATATGTTTAAATTCTTCCAGACCCTGACCGCTTTTCGCAGAAATCCGCAGTGTCTTATCCGCGCGAAAATCCTGAAAAATCTCATCCCCTGTCAGGCGGTCACACTTATTAAACAGCGTGATGACCTTTTTGTCTGTCACGCCAAGCTCCCGCAAAGTGGCATAGACTACATGCATCTGCTTGTCCCACTGGGGATTGGAGGCGTCTACCACATGAATAATAAGATCTGCGTACTTTGCTTCCTCCAATGTACTTTTAAACGCATCAATCAAATGGTGGGGCAGCTTTCTGATAAACCCTACCGTATCTGTCAGCAGCACTTGCTGATCCCCGGATAACTGCAGCATTCTTGTTGTCGGGTCCAGCGTTGCAAAAAGCTGATCTTCCTCCAGTACCCCGGCATCTGTCAGCACATTTAACAAGGTGGATTTTCCCGCATTTGTATATCCGACAATGGCAGCCACTTTCGTATGGCTCTTCGTCCTCTGGCTCCGGGTCAGGTCCCGGTGTCTCACCACTTCCTTTAGCTCCCGGTTCAACTGAGCCACGCGGTGATTAATCAGCCTTTTGTCAATTTCTAATTTTTTCTCTCCGGGACCTCTCGTACCGATACCGCCGCCGAGTCTGGACATGGAACGCCCAAATCCGGTCAGCCTGCTCATCCGGTATTTCAACTGGGCAAGCTCCACCTGTATTTTTCCCTCGCTGGTACTGGCGCGCCCCGCAAAAATATCAAGAATCAGCAGAGTCCGGTCCATAACCTTCGTATCCAGCGCCTGTTCCATATTCTTCATCTGTACGGGAGACAGCTCATCATCACAAATAATACCCGTAGCGTCAGTCTCCCAGATCAAATCCCTGATTTCCTCAAGCTTTCCGCTTCCCACATAGGTTCCCGGATGTATATGTTCTAATTTCTGGATGATGGTTCCCGCCACCTCTGCTCCCGCAGTTTTTGCCAAATCTGCCAGCTCCATCAGGGAATCCTCCGCATCATCGCCGTCCCGCCCGCTGATGCCAATCAAAATCACACGCTCAATGAGCGTTTCGTTGTCATATACCGCGCTCATATCGTTTCCTCCCTGTTTC
>CAZGMH010000114.1:2455-5641 GCA_964526765.1 uncultured Eubacterium sp. | reverse complement strand
TCCCCATCATCTGATGTGTTATCCGGTGCATTATCTGATGTATCGCCTGACGGCTCATCCTGGCTTTCTTCACCGAGATTTCCTGCAATCGCATCTTCCTGCGTATTGGTTTCCCCATTGACTCTCGTCTGCAGAAATTCATATTCTTTCTGCATCGTTTCATCATTTGGGTATTCCGACACATAGCTTCTGGCTGTTTTCATTGCCTTGTTATAATCGCCGGTCTTTTCATATGCCGCAACCAGATTGCGCTGGATTTCCTGCAATTCCGTTGAATCCGCAGCATCCGACGCCTGTTCAAAACAGGCTGCCGCCCCTTCATAGTCCCCGGCATTGAAAGCTATCTTTCCCAATTGATTCAATGCTGTTGCATCTTCCGGATATTTTTCCATATAATTCTCAAACGCAGTTTTTGCCTCCTCTGTATTTCCGCTCGCAGCATACGCCTGTCCCAACTCGAGAAGCGCTTTATCATATCCTTCCTCTACAGCCTTCTGCAGATTTGTCTGTGCATTTTCATAATCTTCCTTCAAAAAATAAACATATCCCAGTCCTGCATAGTCTTCTGCCGAAGAAGCCGTCAGCGTCAACGCCTTGTCCAGATATTCCTGCCCTTTTTCCGCATTCCCCGCTGCTGCCAGGTTCTCATATATATGGGAATAAAGTTCAAAATCCTTTCCATTCAGCGCAACCGCCTGTTCGTAATCTTCAAGCCCCGCTTCTTCCTGTCCGCTCTGTAAATAGACGCTCCCTCTCAAGTAATAAACTTCCCAGTTTTTCTTATCATAATCCACCAGGGCGCTGTAGGATTCAATCGCCCCGTCCACATCACCGGATTTAAACTGCGCCAGCGCTTTATAGTAGCACACGTCCAGCTCCTGCGCCCCGACTTTTCCCAGAGACTGATCCAAAGCTTTCTGGAAACTCTCTGCCGCCTCGGCATAGGATTCCTCTCCCATCTGTTTGATTCCAAGTTCTTTATATTCCTGCGCTTTTTTGGCTGACTTACTGCTGCACCCGGTCAGCATCCCGGAAACTGCCAGCATTCCTGCCAAAAGAAATACAGCGATTCTTTTTCTCATACTATAAATTCCTCCCGAATTGTCCGTATACTTGTAAAGAGTATAGCACAAACTTTCCATCTTTACGAACTTTTTTTCTGATGGTATACTTTCTATAATCATATAATCAGGAGGAAAACCATGAGTTCCATCAAAGATATTTCTTTGGCTCCATCCGGAGCCCACAAAATAGACTGGGTACGGAAAAACTGCCCGCTGCTTCGCAGTCTGGAAGCAGATTTTTTGAAAACAAAGCCGTTCGAAGGCATCCGCATCGCGCTGTCTATCCACCTGGAGGCAAAGACTGCCTACCTGTGTAAAGTACTGGCAGCCGGCGGCGCAGAAATGTTCATCACCGGAAGCAACCCGCTTTCCACCCAGGATGATGTTGCCGCCGCACTGGTAAAGGACGGCTTAAATGTATTCGCATGGTATAACTGTACACCGGAGGAATATGACCGCCATATCACCAGCGTATTGGAGAATAACTGCAATATCATTATCGACGACGGCGGAGACCTGGTACACATGCTGCACACAAAAATGCAGGACAGAATACCGTATGTCATCGGAGGCTGTGAGGAAACCACCACCGGCATCATCCGCTTAATTGCAATGGCAAAACAAAATGAATTGAAATTTCCAATGGTGCTGGTAAACAATGCAGACTGCAAGCATTTGTTTGATAACCGGTACGGCACCGGACAATCTGTATTTGACGGTATCAACCGCACAACGAACCTGATCGTGGCAGGCAAATATGTCGTAGTGGCCGGTTACGGCTGGTGCGGTAAAGGCGTTGCCATGCGCGCAAAGGGTCTCGGTGCAAAGGTCATCGTCACGGAAATAGACCCGATCAAGGCAATTGAGGCCGTGATGGACGGGTTCGATGTAATGCCGATGAACGAAGCCGCAAAAATCGGCGATTTCTTTATCACGGTGACCGGCTGTGCAGGCGTTATCAGCGAACAGGATTTTAAAGTGATGAAAAACGGAGCGATTCTTTGCAACGCGGGACATTTTGACGTAGAAATTGATATGAAACGTCTCCGGGAAATTGCCCTCGACACCATCGACCAGAGAAAAAATATCGTAGGATACCGGATTTCCGGGGATAGATGGATTTATGTGCTGGCAGAGGGCCGCCTGGTAAATCTTGCCGCAGGCGACGGACATCCGGCTGAAATCATGGATATGAGTTTCGCCATCCAGGCATTGAGTGCAAAATATCTGGTAGAGAATGCAAAAAACCTGAACGAAAAACTAATCAATGTTCCCCGCGAGGTGGATTTGGAGGTGGCAAACAGAAAGCTCCGCTTCCTTGGTAAATCCATTGATACGCTGACACCGGAACAGGAAGCATACCTGAATTCTTCCAGTATTGATTTAAGCTGATAAAAACAGGCTGCTGTTTCTTAACTTAAAACAGCAGCCTGTATGGATAAAAATTATTCATTTTGATTTTGATTTTGCTTTGCCTTCGCCTCTAAAATAGCCTCATTTAACGACAGCATCTTCGCATCCAAATCAGAAACAATCGCCGCGCACTCCCGAAGGTCCTTACTGATATATTCCGGTGCATTGCCTTCAAACTTATAATAAATTTTATGTTCCAGGCTTGCCCAGAAATCCATTGCTATCGTACGTATCTGAATCTCCACCTTGGTGTTGACTGTCCCCCGGCTGGTCTGAATCGGCACTGTAACGATCATGTGATAGCTGCGGTAACCGCTCTCCTTCGGGTGCTTAAGATAATCCTTTATGTATACGATGGTAAACTCTTTCTGCTTCCCGATCATTTCCGCCAGACGGTAAATATCGGATGTAAACGAACATACTACACGAATGCCTGCGATATCATTTACATGTTCCACCATATTCTGCATTGTACTCTCATAACCATGCCGTTTCAGTTTTTTCACAATACTTTCCGGTGTTTTGATACGGGATTTGATATATTCAATCGGATTATACTGATGGATATACTGAAATTCATCATTCATGATATCCAGCTTTGTCCGAACTTCTTTGATTGCCGAATTGTACAGAAACATAATATTCTGCCAATCGTAAATATTTTCCCTTATTTTTATTTCCTGTCCATCCATGTTGTTCCACCTCCAAA
>CAZGMH010000114.1:0-2355 GCA_964526765.1 uncultured Eubacterium sp. | reverse complement strand
TTGTTCCTCAATCCTGTCCAATATCTGTCCTGACTCCGCCTCAACGGTATGAAAATGGAATCCGCCGGTCAAAACCTTCAGCGGCCGGTCCCCAATCCGGTTCATCTTTCCGATAAATTCATCCACATCCCGCCGGTTTTTCAAAATCAGGTCAGCCGTTATCTGACCATAAATTTCATGCTCCACCACAACATCGAGCACATATCCGCCATTATCCACAATCAGATACAATTCCTCCCGCATCTGCTCATCTGTGTGATTGACAGCCATTGTGCGCCTGATTCGCCCTGCCTCATGATCCGGGTGATAAAGTATGTACCCTTTATTTGTACTCAGGATATTTTTATCGGTTGCCCGTAGCAAAGCGATATCCTGCACAATGACCTGCCGGCTCACTCCAAAATTTTTTGCCAGCTCCGAACCGGAAATCGGACGGCTGCTCCCCCGGAGCAGAGCGACAAGTTCATTCCTGCGTGTCTCACCATCCACCATGTTTTCTCTAATCCTCCTCTATAACCTGAATTTCCAGATAATCAAAATCTATCGGCTCAATAAAACTGTCCTGGTAAAACCTTGCCTTTGCATGGCGTTTAAAATCCTCAATCGTATTTTCCAGCCAGATTGGTTTGCCCAGGTCAAACTCATAACAAATTTCATCCAACGCCCGGAATACTTTGTGCGTCCTCGTGTCATTGCTGTCATCGCAGATTGTCGTATCACATAACATCCGGTTATTTTTAAATTTCTTTGCCCACAATCGAAACATCTATTTTCTCCTCTGTCTATTCGCCTCATACATCAAAATTCCTGCCGCCATCGCCGCATTCAGAGATTCCAGCCGCCCCTCCATCGGAATACGGATATAAACATCAGCCAATGCCGCGGTATCCTCTGTCAGTCCATTCCCCTCATTTCCGATGAGGAACGCCGAGCCGGCTGCATAATCCGGTTCATCATAGCATACACTGCCCTCCAAATGGGCTGCATATACACGTATTCCATCTGTTTTCAGACATCGAACCGTATCCCGCAGGTCATCCGTTATATAGAACGGTATCCGGTAAATGCTTCCCATCGTAGAGCGTATCGTCTTTGGATTGTAAATATCTACGGTGGAGCCATCCATAATGATTCCGGCGATTCCCGCACCCTCGCCGGTACGGAACATAGTTCCCAGATTACCCGGATCCTGAACATTTTCCAGAACCAGCCAGATGCCGTTTTTATCTTTCAGCAGCATATCCAATGTATAGTTCTGCATCTTCATGAGGCACAAAATCCCCTGTGGGGTTTTCGTGTCAGACACATAAGAAAATACCGAATCCGATAATATTTCGTATGTTTTCCCGCTCAGGACCTTTTTATGCTCTGCATCCGCCAGAAAAGATTCCGACACATAAATCTGTACAATCTGATGGGCGGGAGCTTCCCGGAACATGCGGATACCCTCTACCACATAAACCTGCTGCTGTTTTCTCGCCTTTGACTTTTTCTTTAACTGCATCAGGTTTTTCACCTGTGCATTTGATGTGCTTGTAATCATATTATTTTCCTCTCTTTATCAAAGATACCATAATTTTGACAAAAGATATAGGAAAAAATCTTCTTATTTTACCGCAGGGCTTTTTTTCATAGAAATATTGTGAAGCAATTTCCTATGAAACAATAAAAGCAAAACTCCCCTGCTCTCCCGGAAATGAGGGAACAGAGGAATTTTATTTTACATCTTACTTTTCCATTTGTCTAAATCGACAGGCTTCTTCCGATATTAAACTGATAATCGGAAATATTCTTCTTCATTGCCAAAGCTTCATCCACATCAAAGTCAACAAACTGGCCGTCTTTATATCCAACTACGCGGTTGCTTTTTCCTTCGCAAAGCAAATCGACTGCCATCGCTCCCATCGTAGATGCATATACACGATCCTTACATGTCGGGCTGCCGCCCCGCTGCATATGTCCGAGAATCGTCGCCCTCGTCTCCATTCCCGTAGCCGCTTCGATTCGTCTTGCCAGAGATGTGGAGTGCCCGATTCCCTCTGCATTGATAATAATGTAATGCTTTTTACCGCGTTTTCTGTTCGCAATAATATTATTTACGATTTTCTGCTCATCATAATCATATTTCTCCGGAATCAGCACCTGCTCCGCACCGTTTGCCAGACCGCACCAAAGCGCGATATAACCGGCGTCACGTCCCATCACCTCAATAATACTGCAGCGCTCATGTGAAGATGCGGTATCGCGGATCTTGTCAATCGCCTGCATCGCCGTATTGACTGCCGTATCAAATCCAATCGTATAATCCGTACATGAAATATCCAAATCAATCGTTCCCGGAAGCCCGATCGTGTT
>CAZGMH010000113.1:0-7056 GCA_964526765.1 uncultured Eubacterium sp. | reverse complement strand
GTGCATCATACCGCTCATTATATGCGGTGCATCATTTCGAAGATTTCTTCTCTCTGACATTTAATCGTCACTCCGATTTCCTCTCCGATCTGTTCCAGCTCCGCCGCGCACTCTGCAAAAGGCTTTGTGGATGTGCTCAAATCCACAATCATCATCATATTAAAAAAATCCTGTACGATCGTCTGGGAAATATCCAGCACGTTAATATGGTTATTTGCCAGATAAGTACAAACTTTGGCAATGATGCCAACCGTGTCTTTTCCCACTACGGTAATAATTGTCTTGTCTGCTGTGTTTTCCATCTCTCATCTGCGCCAAAGACGCTCTCCTCTCTTTTTTGATATTTACAGGTTCACTCTTCTTTTTATATTTACAGGTTCACTCTTTTTTGATATTCACAAATTCACTCTTTTTTGATATTCACAAGTTCACTCTTTTTTTGATATTCACAGGTTCACGCGTTTCCCTTATATACTTACAAGCTCAGATACCTCGCTCCTCTTTGCAACCGCAACCGGGAAATCACTCCCCTTATAAGGATTCTCGCCCATAGTCACTTCCAGACGGACAGTTTCATACGCAAGCTGGGGATAATTGTTTTCCTGGCTCAAATGACCCAGTATCACCTTTTTAAATCCATCATGCAATACCTTTCCCAGAAGCTGTCCTGACAGCTCGTTTGACAGGTGCCCGCGTTCGCCCAGGATACGCTGTTTCAGATAATATGGATACGTTCCCGCCTGAAGCATATGTACATCATGGTTTGCTTCTAATAATAATACATCCAATCCCTGCAGTTTGTCCACAATATAATCGTCATATTTTCCCAGATCCGTGATAACGCCGATGGATTTGCTGTCTTTGCGCATAATGTACGCCACCGGTTCCGCCGCGTCATGGGATGTGGGAACCGCCTGGATGCGCATGTCTCCTATAACAAATTCAGCTTCCGGTGATATGACATGAAATAAAGACTCATCCACCGTTCCGATTGCCTGATGCTCTTTGATCCAGTCAACCGTTCCCTTCGTGCCATACATGGGAAGGCCATATTTTCGCGCCACGACTCCCAGACTTTTGATATGGTCGGAATGCTCATGCGTAATCAGAATCCCCTGCATTTCAGATGTTTTGAGCCCAATCTCATTCAATCCCGCTTCAATGCGCTTTCCGCTGATCCCGGCGTCTATCAGCAGATGGCAATTATCCGTGCCCGCGTAAATACAGTTCCCGCTGCTTCCGCTGGCTATACTGCATAGTTCCATTAAAGTCTCCCAATTCCTTTTTTCTTTAAGATTTTATCAATCTGTACAAACGCCTCCTCCGGCGTCTTATTATTATCTATCTCCTCCGCACAAAACGCCCGGAATGCAGCTTCCGGCATCTGGCTTTGGAAAATGCTGTATATTTTCTCATCGGAGTAACCCCGGTTCTCCTTCAGGCGGATTCTCCGGTTTTCCTCTGAAGTATAAATATACCATAATTCATCGCAAATTGCATCGTAATGTTCTTCAATCAGCAGCGCGGCTTCCAGAACAAGCATATCCAATTCCTGCTTTTCCCGCTCCCGTTCAAGCTGCCCCAGCACATATTCCTTTACAGCCGGATGTACGATTCCATTCAGCAATTCTCTCTTTTTAGCGTCTGAAAAAAGCACGGCAGCCATCTTCGGGCGGTCAATCTGACCGTCCTTCTTTAAAATATCATCCTCCGCAAATAATTCCCTCAGCTTATCATAACAAACGGCGCCCGGCTCCATCAGCAGATGGGCAATCTCATCCGCCAGCATAACCCTGCACCTGTAATGTCCGGACAGATAGCTTAATATCGCTGACTTTCCGGCTCCCACGCCTCCGGTAATTCCTACAAAAAGCATATTTCCTCCCTTATATACCGCCTGGCTGCGGCGTTTTTAATGCGCTTCATACCAGTTGCTTCCGGTGTTCATATCCACTTCCAGCGCAACGGATAAGTCTGCCGCTTTGTGCATTTCCCGGCTTAAAATTTCTTTCACACGGTCAATTTCATCTTCCGCTGTCTCAATCAAAAGCTCATCATGTACCTGCAGAATTAATTTTGATTTCAGATTTTCTTCCTTCAGGCAGCGTCTCACCCGGATCATCGCAATCTTGATAATATCCGCCGCGGTTCCCTGGATTGGAGAATTCATTGCAATCCGCTCCCCAAAGGAACGCTGCATGAAATTACTGGAGGAAAGCTCAGGCACCGGACGCCGGCGTCCGAACATTGTCTGTGCATAACCCTTTTCCTTTGCGTCAGATACCAGTCTGTCCAAAAATACTTTGATACCCGGATAGGTCTTAAAGTAGCTTTCAATATACCCTTCCGCTTCTTTCCTCGTAATACTCAAATCCTGGCTCAGCCCAAAAGAGCTGATACCGTACACAATACCAAAATTTACCGCTTTCGCATTTCTCCGCTGCAAGTCGGTGACTTCCTCCAAAGGCGTATGAAATACCTGGGAAGCCGTCATACGATGGATATCCTCTGCATGTCGGTAAGCCGCGATCAGGTTTTCATCCCCGGACATGTGCGCCAGCACACGCAGCTCAATCTGGGAATAATCCGCATCGATAAATACATATCCCTCCCGGGGGATAAATACTTTTCGGATCAGACGCCCAAGCTCCATACGGATCGGGATATTCTGCAGATTCGGCTCCGTACTGCTGATACGTCCGGTCGCCGTAATCGTCTGATGAAAGGTGCTGTGGATGCGTCCGTCTGCCGCGATACAGGGCGCAAGGCCATCCGCATAGGTGGATTTCAGCTTTGTAAGCTGGCGGTATTCCAGAATTTCCGACACAATCGGATAATCCGGCGCAAGCTTTTCCAGCACATCCGCAGCGGTTGAATATCCTGTCTTTGTCTTTTTGCCGTTCGGCATCTTCAGTTTTTCAAAAAGAATCACGCCGAGCTGCTTTGGGGAATTGATGTTAAATTCTTCGCCCGCCTTTTCATAAATGCCCTGCTCAAGCTCGGCAATCCTGCCCACAAGCTGCTCCCCATATACTTTCAGGGCCGCTCCATCTGTGCGGATACCTTCTTTTTCCATATCCGACAGGACAAATACCAGCGGCATCTCAATCTCACGGTAGAGGCTGTCCATCCCGGATTCCTTCAGTTTTTCCAGCAAAACATCGCTGACCGCAGCCGATGTGTAAGCCATATAGCAGGCAAGCATATCCACCGCTTCCGGCTTTTCATCCGCCGCTTTCGGCAGCTTCAGTTTTCCCAGCAGATCCGTTTTGGACGGGATTATCAAATCCAGATAATCCTTTGCCATATCGTCATAATCATAATCATTTTTCAACGGATTTAACAGATAAGCCGCAATTGCCGTATCGATACAGGTTTTATCCTCATCGACGGAAATATGTTTCAACAATGCTTTCAGATCCGGCGTAATCAGCCTGTCCAGACGGTCGCAGAGGATCTGCGCCTTTTGGCTCAGATAACCCTCCGTGACAAAACCGCCGCACCGCAAAAACGCCACATGCTCCGCATCCGCGGCTGCCGCCAGACCATACACATTCTGTGCATCCTCAAGGAAAAATACCGCCGCCTGGGGCGCACAAAATCCGGTAAAGAAGTTTTCAACCTCATCCAGCTCTGTATACACATGAAAATACTGCTCCGCCGGATTTACCGGCGTCTCAATCTGAAACCTGGATAATATATTTTTAAATTCCAGACGTTTAAAATACAGATATGCTTCCTGCGTATAAAGGTCATGCATTGCCGCCGCTTCCATATCATAATCAATCTCGGCATTGCAATCGATGGTCGCCAAAACCTTGCTCATCTTTGCCATATCATAATGCTCCGAAAGAGCTGTTTTCGCCCGGTTTGGCCTGATTTCCTCCACATGGGCATACGCATTTTCAATATTTTTATAAGCCGCGATCAGATTTGTCGCAGTCTTTTCCCCGATTCCCGGAACGCCCGGAATATTGTCTGAGCTGTCGCCCATCAGCGCTTTCACATCGATAAATTCTTCCGGCGTAACCTGATATTTTTCCAGCACATCTTTCGCGTTATAATCCTCAATCTCCGTTCCGGTCCGCTTCGTCTTGGGAATACGGATTTTCACCTTCTCGGTAGCAAGCTGCAGCAGATCCCGGTCCCCGGATATGATGCTGACCTCCATCCCGGCATTCTCCGCTTTCCGCGCAATCGTCCCAAGCAGATCATCCGCCTCATAACCCGGTTTTTCCACAATCAGGATTCCCATTGCCTGAAGCACTTCCTTCATCACAGGCACCTGCTGGCGCAGTTCATCCGCCATCGGCTTCCTCGTCCCCTTATAGGCATCATACATTTTGTGACGGAAGGTGGGCTCGCTGCGGTCAAAAGCTACCGTCAGATAATCCGGCTGCTCCTCATCCAGGATTTTAAACAGGATATTTAAAAATCCGTAAATCGCATTTGTGTGCAATCCCTCCGAATTGGTCAAATCCGGGATTCCAAAGAAAGCACGGTTTAAAATGCTGTGTCCGTCAATCAGGACCATTTTTTTGCCCATAGCTAAATCTCCCTCGTATATATCTTTAACCATTCCCGCTCTTTTTCAGTCAGATAAGGCGAAATCTTATCGTACACCATTTTGTGATACTCATTCAGCCATTCCCGCTCCGTGCGGCTCATTTCTTCCGGCTCGACGGCGTCCAGATCGATCGGCGCACAGGTAATATTTTCAAAACGCATAAACTGACCATACTCATTTTTCTCAGCTTTCACACAGATCAATTCGTTTTCCGTGCGGATGCCATACTGCCCTTCCAGATAAACTCCCGGCTCATCCGTGGTAATCATACCCTCCTCCAACGTGCCGCTGTCCTTTCGCTCCTCTGCCACGCGCCAGCGGAAACCATTGGGTCCTTCATGGACATTCAGGATATGCCCCACCCCGTGTCCGGTTCCGCATTTATAGTCAATCCCCATCTGCCAGAGCGGTCCCCTGGACAGGATATCCAGGTTTGTCCCATTGCATCCATAGAGGAATTTTGCATTCGCAAGATTCAGGTTTGATCTGCATACGGCTGTGAAATGAAGCTTCTGCTGCGGGGTAAGCGGTCCCAAAGCGATGGTCCTCGTAATATCTGTCGTGCCCTCCAGATAATGTCCGCCGGAATCAATCAGATAAAAGCCCTCCGGTTTTAACGCCGCCGCGGTTTCCTTATTTGCGCTGTAATGCATCATCGCCGCATTCGCTCCATAGGCGCTGATATTGTCAAAACTCAAATCCAGAAAATGCTCCTGTCCGGCGCGCAGGCTGTCCAGATAACATCCCGCCGTATACTCATCTATCTCTTCTTTTCCGATATTTGTTTTCAGCCAGTACATAAATTTTGTAAACGCCACGCCGTCTCTTAAATGCGCCAGCCTCGTATTGCGAAGCTCCGTCCCGTTCTTAATCGATTTCATCAGTTCAGACGGATTATCCTCATCTATGATGCGCGCCTGCCCCGGCAATGCTGTCCGGATACGGTAATTGACAATTTTTTCATCCATGAGGATAACAGACTGTTTGGGAACCTCAGAAGCAGCCTCGTAAATTGTCCCATATGCCCGTATCTGCACATGATGCTCTCCCAGATATTCCCGTACTTCATCTGTCAGCTCCTCCTCCTGGACGAACAATGTGCAGTCATCCGCAGAGATGATCAAAAAGGAGAGAAATACCGGAACGTGGGGGATATCGTTCCCCCTGAGATTTAAAATCCATGCGATATCATACAGGGAGCTGACGAGGTGCAAATCCGCCCCTTTCTCCTTCATTTTCTCACGGATCCGGGTAAGCTTTGAGTCCACGGACTCCCCGCTGTACCTGTCCGGCAGGATCCACAATTTTTCTTTTGGGAGCGCCGGGCGGTCCGTCCAGACAATATCCGCCAGATCCTCAGACACATACAGGCTTCCCTGTTTTTCCTGTACAAGCTTTTCATACTCCGACGCCTGGGAACTGTTCATCACCCGGCCGTCAAATCCCAGCGCGCCTCCCTGCGGGAGTTTTGCTGACAGAAATTCCTTTACCGTGGGGACTTTCTCCTCTCCGATCCGGTACAAATCGATACCGGAACCGTCAAGCTGGCGTTTTGCCTGGATAAAGTATCTGCCGTCCGTCCACAGCCCGGCTTCCGTCATTGTAACGACCGCCGTCCCCGCCGAACCTGTAAAGCCGGTCATATATGCCCTTGCTTTAAAATAATCTCCCACATATTCCGATTCATGAAAGTCAGACGTGGGAATCACATAAATATCAATACCCCGCCGCTGCATTTCCTGTCTCAATAAAAAAATCTTTTCCTTTACGTTCATCGATTTCTATCCTCTCTCACTTTTTTCATTCCGTCCTGACTGCCTGCCCGCAGATAAAATTCAAGACTCGCTGCTGCTTTTGCAGTCTTCCTCGAATAGTATACGGTATTTTATAAATTCTTCCAACCTTTTTTTGACTTTTTTAATAAAATGTTTACGGGATAGTAACACCCGTCTGTTATAGTAATATGCATAAACAGCGGCGCGCTGTAAAACAAAAGACAACACCGGAAGATGAAAGCGCTTAACGGACACCGGCGGAAGAAGCAGAGGCTATATGCTTCCGCTTTCTTCCGTGTCATATTATTCAGGTTTTCGGGATATAATAGCAACGAAAATCAGCGAATATATCAGCAAAATAGTTGACAAAATAGTTGTGGCAGCCTATAATAATAATGGAGGTGTTGACTATGCAGAATATCGCCAGTGCAATCAGAGATACCATTTCAATCTCGCTTTTTAATCGAGGTCTTGCGGGAAGGATTTTTGAGGAAGTCAAGCAAAGCGGCGCTAAGGTTGTTATGAAGAACAATGCTGCCGAGTGCGTTCTCCTTTCTCCTGACGAGTATATCAAACTCATTGATGAAGTGAATGATGCCAGACTGCTTATGTTGGCGTCCGAGCGCATGGAAAAGTATGATCCTTCCACCGTTCTCTCCGAGGAAGAGATGGATTCTCGTCTTGGTATCCGCCCCGAAGATCTTGAAGATTATG
>CAZGMH010000112.1:0-7069 GCA_964526765.1 uncultured Eubacterium sp. | reverse complement strand
GCCGCCTGAAATGAATGGAAGGAAGGTGTCGGATCATGAATTTAATTGCAGCAGTAGATAAAAACTGGGCGATTGGCCGAAAGAATAAATTGCTTGTGAGTATCCCGGACGATATGAAGTTTTTCCGGCAGACCACAACCGGAAAAGTGGTCGTGATGGGGCGTAAGACCCTCGAGAGTTTCCCGAATAAGAAGCCGCTGAAAAACCGTGTCAATATTATCCTGACAAGGGATAAGTCCTATGCAGTGGACGGCGCGGCAGTTGTGCATGACCTGGACGAGCTGCACGAAGAATTAAAGAAGTATGACAGCGGGGACGTTTATGTGATCGGCGGGGAGAGCATTTACCGTCAGCTCGCGGATGAGTGTGATGTGGCGCATATCACGAAGATCGATTTTGCATATGAGGCGGATGCATGGTTCCCGAATCTGGACGAAAAGACCGAATGGCGGATTACGGCGGACAGTGAAGAACAGACTTATTTTGATCTGGAATACTGTTTTTACAGATATGAACGCATAGGCGTTGAGACAGATAAAGAGAAGAAGGCGTAATAAAATGGGCAATTTTTTGTTTAGCATCAATGTGACTATCCCGATATTTCTCGTTATGGCGCTCGGATATTTCCTGCGCCGTATCGGGATGCTCAACGATAATTTTGTCACTGTGGCGAATAAGTTTAATTTTACAGTCACGCTGCCGGTACTCCTGTTCCGGGATCTGTCATCCGTGGATATACTGGCGTCCTTTGACGCAAAGTATGTTTTATTCTGCGCTTTTGCCACCTCGGCTGGTTTCTGGGGGACATGGGCAATTGCAAAATTGTTTCTGAAAGACAAATCCCTGATTGGCGCGTTTACGCAGGCGGCTTTCCGCAGCAGCGCGGCGGTCATGGGGCTTGCGTTTATACAAAATATTTACGGACAGTCTACGATGGGCTCGCTGATGATCATTGGCGCGGTCCCATTGTATAACATATATTCTGTGCTTGTATTGACGTTCGAGGGAGATTATCCCGAGGGAGAACGGGATATGGGCAGGATTAAACAAGCCGGTATCAACATCCTGAAAAATCCGATTATCATCGCAATTGTCCTTGGCCTGATTGCCGGATTATTACATAATCCGCTCCCGCAGCTGGTAAATTCGGCTGTTGACAATGTAGCAAAGATGGCAACCCCACTTGCATTGATTGGACTTGGCGCAGGATTTGAGGGAAGAAAGGCGCTGGCAAAAATTAAACCCACCCTTGGAGCAGCCTTTATTAAACTGGTTGCCCAGGCGGCAATTTTTATCCCGATTGCGGCGGCTCTTGGGTTCAAGGGCGAAAAAATGGTCGCACTCGTTGTCATGCTGGCGGCTCCGGCGACCCCGAGCTGTTATATCATGGCGAAAAATATGCACAATGACGGTGTATTGACTGCAAGCATCGTGGTGGCGACGACGCTGCTTGCCTCTGTGACACTGACGGCGTGGATTTTCCTGCTGCGGTATATCGGGTGGATTTAGAGAAAGGAAGTAAGGTTATGGATATAACAGGAAAGAAATTGTTTGTGAGAGCCCTTCTGGAAGAGGGCGTAGATACGATTTTTGCATACCCGGGCGGTACGGTTACGGACTTGTTTGACGAGCTTTACCTTAACGGGCGGATCGACGTTGTGCTGCCAAGGCATGAGCAGGCGCTTGTCCATGAGGCGGAAGGATATGCGAGGGAGACGGGGAAAGTCGGCGTATGCCTTGTCACCAGCGGACCGGGTGCGACGAATACCGTTACTGCGATAGCGGATGCTTTTTATGACAGTATTCCTCTGGTTGTATTTACCGGGCAGGTACCGTTGAACCTGATTGGAAACGATGCCTTCCAGGAGGTAGATATCGTCGGGATGACAAGAGGAATTACAAAATATGCCGTGACGGTTCGCGACCGGAAGGAGCTGGGAAGAACCATTAAGATGGCTTTTCATATTGCCGCGACCGGCAAACCGGGGCCGGTGCTGATCGATCTCCCAAAGGATATACAGGTGGCGAACGGACCGTCCGAATACCCAAAGCAGATAGATATCCGGGGATATAAGCTGAATGAGGGCGTCCACCTGGGACAGCTCAAAAAGGCAGTCAAGCTTCTCAGGGTCGCAAGACGTCCGCTGATCCTGGCGGGGGGAGGCGTCAATATCGCGAAAGCAAACGGCTTGCTGGAGCAGATCGTCAATATTACCCATGTGCCGGTTGTCACGACTGTAATGGGAAAAGGCGCGGTTCCGACAGATAATCCGTATTATGTGGGAAACAGCGGTATGCACGGCCGGTATGCGGCAAATATTGCGGTCAGCCAGTGCGATGTGCTTTTCTCTATCGGGACCCGTTTTAACGACAGGATTACCGGCGACTTAAATCAGTTTGCGCCGAAAGCCAAGATCATCCATGTGGATGTGGACGCCGCGGCGATTTCCAGAAACGTAGTCGTGGACGTCCCGATCGTGGCGGATGCGCGGGTGGCGCTGCAGCAGATGCTCGAGTGGGCGGAACCAAAGGATACGGATGAATGGCTGAAGCAGATTGCGGCGTGGGAGCATGAAAATCCGCTGGAAATGCGCCGGGACAAAGGCATGACCCCGCAGATGGTCATGGAAGGCCTGAATGAGGTTTACCCGGATGAGGTTACATATGTCACTGACGTGGGGCAGCATCAGATGTGGGCAAGCCAGTATCTCGACATTAATAAGAAAAAGAAGATGATTATTTCCGGCGGGCTTGGAACGATGGGATTTGGTTTCCCGGCTGCCCTGGGAGCGAAAATGGGGAACAGGGAAAAACCTGTCGTGTGCATTACCGGGGACGGCGGTTTTCAGATGAATATGCAGGAGATGGCGACGGCTATCGTGCAGGAGACGCCTGTTACAATCTGCCTGTTAAACAATTACTATCTCGGCATGGTGCGCCAGATGCAGCAGCTATTTTATGGAAAACGCTATGTGGCAACCTGTCTACGCAAACGCAGAGGATGTTCACAGCGCTGCAAAGGGCCGAATGAGCTGTGTCCGCCTTATGTACCGGATTTCCTGAAATGGGCGGAGAGTTACGGCGCCCATGGAATCCGCGTTACGAAGGAAGAAGAAATCGTTCCGGCGCTGGAAGCGGCAAAGGCGAATACGGATGCTCCTACCCTGATTGAATTTATGATTGCAGCTGAGGATATTGTACTTCCGATGGTGCCGGGCGGAAATCCGATGAACAAAATGATTTTAAAGAGTAAATAGGGGAGGCGAAGAACAATGAAAGACAGATGGATTGCATTATATGTGGAAAATCAGGTTGGTGTTCTCGCCAAAATTTCCGGTTTGTTTGCCGGGAAGTCCTATAACTTAAAGAGTCTTACTGTTGGTACAACCGAAGATGAAGATATCTCCCGCATGACGATCAGTTCGACCTGTGATGATGTTACGTTTGAACAGATTAAAAAGCAGCTCAACCGTATGGTAGAAGTCATTAAGGTTATGGATTTGACAGAAGTGCCGATACATATGAAGGAATTGATGTTCGCAAAAGTGAAAAAGTGTTCGGATGGAGACAAGGCGGAAGTGTTCCGCGTTGCGGAGGTTTTCAATGTGCAGATTGCCGATATCGGACCGGACAGCGTCCTGTTGGAATGTAAGCTGACAGAGAGAAGAAATAATGAATTAATCGCGCTTTTAAAATCCAGATTCCAGGCGGTTGAAATTGTGCGCGGCGGAGCCGTTGCAATAGAGTCCGTTAGTACATCCTGCCGATAAAATAAGATAAAAATTGTGAAAAATGCCGAACAAAAAAATAAATTTGATTTTGGGGCGTCAGAAAACACAAAAATATCCTGTTATTTTTAGTAAAAAGACTGGAAAACAGAAAGGATTTGCGGTATAACAATAGATAAGAAGTAATTTTTGAAAAATGCAGGCTGGAAAGAAAAATCCTGCAAAATCACAGGAAAGAAGGATACCATAATGGAAAAGAAAAATATCGACTGGGAAAATCTTGATTTTGCATATCGCCAGACAGATATGCGTTTTGTATCCAATTATAAAAATGGCGCATGGGATGAGGGAACGCTCACCGCTGACGCAAATATCGTATTAAATGAATGTGCCGGAGTATTGCAGTATGCCCAGACTGTATTTGAAGGGTTAAAGGCCTATACGACGGTAGATGATAAAGTTGTTATTTTCCGCCCGGATTTGAACGCATCCCGTCTGGCGGATTCGGCGAGAAGGCTTGAAATGCCTGTTTATCCGGAAGACAAATTTGTAGAAGCGGTAGAAAAGACAGTAAAAGCAAATATGGCGTACGTTCCTCCGTACGGTTCCGGGGCGACGCTTTACATCCGTCCGTATATGTTCGGCAGCAGCTCGGTTATCGGCGTAAAGCCGGCAGAGGAATATCAGTTCCGTGTGTTAACCACTCCGGTAGGTCCGTATTTCAAGGGCGGCGTAAAACCGCTGACAATCCGCGTGTCGGATTTTGACCGTGCGGCGCCTCATGGGACGGGAGATATCAAAGCCGGGCTGAATTACGCAATGAGCCTTCATGCAATCGTAACTGCCCATGCAGAGGGATATGATGAAAATATGTATCTGGATGCGGCTACCCGGACAAAGGTGGAGGAGACCGGCGGGGCGAACTTCCTGTTCGTGACAAAAGACGGAAAGATTGTAACCCCGAAGTCTGACAGTATCCTGCCGTCTATCACACGGCGTTCCCTGATGTATGTCGCGGAACATTATCTGGGACTGGAAGTGGAACAAAGGGAAGTATATCTGGACGAAGTACCGGAATTTGCAGAATGCGGACTTTGCGGAACCGCTGCGGTAATCTCTCCTGTTGGAAAAGTAGTAGATCACGGCAGGGAAATCTGTTTTGCAAGCGGCATGACCAATATGGGACCGGTTACAGGCAGGCTTCGTGAGACGCTGGTTGATATTCAGCTTGGAAAACTGGAAGCGCCGGAAGGCTGGATTCATGTGATAGAATAGTTCATGTGATAGAATAAGAAGCCGTATTGTTTTCCGGCAAACGCTTATATTGAAATAAGTCTGATAAAAATATGCCGGATAAAATAAACCTGATGAAAAATGCCATCATCCTCATGTTGAGGTGATGGCATTTGATAATTCAGGATTTTTCTTCCTCCGGCTTGTCAGGCAGCCTGATATATATCTTCTCAATCCGGTGTTTGTTTTTGGTTCTCACCTGCATAAAGACACCGTCCGGCGTGGTCACTGACTCCCGGATTTTTGGCAGATGATCCAGAAGCCCGATCATATATCCGCCGATGGAATCGTAATCTTCGGATTCCAGATTCAGATTTAGATAATCGTTGAAATCTTCCAGGTTCATCGAACCCTCCACCAGATATTCACAATCCGACAGCTTTTGAACCGGGTCTTCCTCGTCATAGTCATATTCATCCCGGATTTCCCCGACGATTTCCTCAATCAAATCCTCCAGTGTGATCAGCCCGGCGGTTGTGCCGTATTCATCCAGGACGATGGCGATATTGATGGAGGAACTTCTCATCTCTATTAAAAGCTCTGCCGTATTTTTGTACTCGTAAGTGAAATAGGGTTCCCGCATAAGACTGCGGATGGAAAAGTGTTCCCTGTCGCAGAGCAGCAGATCCTTGATGTTTAAAATACCGATCACGTCATCCGTGGTTTCTTCGTATACCGGAATCCGGGTGAAGTGATCCTTCCGAAAGATTTCCAGCAGCTCGTCATAAGTACTGTCCGCCTGGACAAAAGTCATATCGATGCGCGGCACCATCACTTCCTTTGCCTCTGCGTCGCCGAAATCGAACACATTGTTGATCATTTCTTTTTCTTCCATCTCAATGACGCCGGACTCATGGCTTACATCCATGATGGTCCGCAGTTCGCTCTCCGTCAATACACGGTTCTTTTCGGAGGGGTCTACGCGCAGCAGCCGCAAAAATCCCATGGCAAGCGTGTTGATGATAAAAATAACCGGCGTCAGGATCTTCATGAGAAACCATATGACGCCGCAAAACCGCAGGGAGATTTTTTCCGCCCGTATGGTGGCCATTGTCTTTGGCGAAATTTCACCGAAAATCAGGATCAGGATGGTAAGAACGCCCGTTGCGATTCCGGCTCCGGCGCTTCCAAACCATTCTATTGCCAATGCGGTTGCCATGGAGGATGCGGACAGGTTTACAAGGTTATTGCCAATCAGAATGGCGCTCAGCATTTTTGCCGAATCATCTGTGACGGCCAGTACACGCGCAGCCCTTCTATTTCCTTCTTCGGCGAGGGAACGCATACGGATGCGGCTCACGGTTGTCAGCGCTGTCTCCGAAGATGAGAAAAACGCGGAGAGACATAGCAGGACAATCAAAATAATAATTCGTATCGAGACACTTGGGTCCAATTAATTTTCACCTCTCTAAAAAAGTCAGATTGATATGATTTCATGAAAGAAAGAGAATCCGGCCCGGATTCTGCTTTAGCGTACATGATAACGTATTTGTCATATTTTTGCAAGAGGCGCATATATTTTAATGAATAGAAGGGTGACAGCAGGATGAAATCGTGCAAAAGTCACGGTTATTGATAATTGGACAGGGAGGACGAACAGATGGAAAGAGCAGGAAGCGGAAGAGACAGGGTTTTAAAAATACTGAGCACATTGTTGATTATGTATGTGATAACCGGGGCGGCGCTGCTGGCGCTGGCGTTATTGCTGTATAAAATGCAGCTGAGTGAAAATGTGATATCTGTTGGAATCATGGCGATTTATGTGATAGCCGGCCTGTTAGGGGGACTCATTGCAGGAAAACGAATGAAAACCAGGCGTTTTCTGTGGGGCGTTTTAATGGGGGCGGTTTATTTTCTGGTGCTGCTGGCAGGCTCATTTTTATTAAACAGGGGAATCACCTCCGACCTGCTGCATGTAGTTACGACGCTGGTGATGTGTATGGCGGCAGGCATGATCGGCGGAATGCTGAGCTGAAAAAAAGGATTGGACATCCATTGGAATATCGGGAAAATTTTATATGCTGATGATGAAAGAATGATGAAATAAT
>CAZGMH010000111.1:2190-7131 GCA_964526765.1 uncultured Eubacterium sp. | reverse complement strand
AAATACTGATATAAGTCATAATTGTGCTAAAAATAAATCATAAAATTACAACTTTATTTGTGTAATACTGATAAAATAGAGACATCCTTAAAGTTACATATCTGATAAATGTGACAAAAATATCAAAGAAAGAGGAGGAAAATTATGAAAAAGAAAGTTATTTCACTTATGCTTGTCGGCGCTATGGCTGCTTCCCTGGCAGCATGCGGAGGCAGTGACGGCGCCGCCGGCAGCAGCAGCGGAAACGGCGGAAGCGCCGCTTCAGCGGAAAGCGGGGAGGGCTATTCCACAGAGATTGATATGGATGAAGATCCCTATACCGTGGCTATCCAGGTCGTGATACTTCCGGGCGTGGAGGTTCCGGAGGAAGCGGCGATTGAAGAAGCGATAAACGAGATTGCGCTTCCGGCAATCAACTGCAATGTGGACATTCAGTATGTGTGGATCAGCGAGATTGCAAATACGACGAGTATGGCAATTGCCGGCGGCGAGAAAGTTGATTTGATCCATGTAGGTACGGTAACGCCGTTATCTTCTATGGTAGGTTCCGATATGCTTCTGGATATGAACGAGGGCAATCTGCTCCAGAACAGAGGGCAGGAACTGATCAGCCTGTACGGCGAAGACCTGATTAAGAGCGGTGAAGTAGGCGGCAAACAGCTTGCAATTCCGGCACAGGTTTACTGCGCGGCAGGCAAAGGTATCGTCTATAACAAGACGGTAGCGGACGCGGCGGGCGTTACGATTCCGGAAACGATTACGATGGATGAATTCGAGGATGCTTTATATGCGGTCCATGCGGCAAATCCGGATATTATGCCGCATTACCTTGGAGCCGGCGAGTTAAATTATCTGTTCTGGCTCGATGATTATGAAACGTTCGGAAACGAGTCCTCTTACGGCGTGATCCTGGATTCTGCAAATGACACAACGGTAGAAAACCTGTATGCGACAGATTTGTTTAAAGATTACTGTCTGAGAATGTATCAGTGGAGACAGGATGGAATTATCCAGAAAGATACGACGGACGACACGGACGCACAGTCCTATTTCAGCGCACAGCAGTTATTCTGCGCGGTAATCAATGTAAATCCGGAGCAGGAAGTCATGTGGTCCTCCGACGAGTTTGAGACCGCGACGGCGATGCTTGTTGAACCCGCTGTTACAAACAGCATAATCACAGAATATATGTGGGGTATCGCGGCAAACTCCGAGAGACCGGATAAAGCGATGGATTTCCTGAACCTCCTGTACAGCAATGCGGATGTGGCAAACCTGCTCATGTATGGTATCGAGGGAGTAAACTATGATTTTGTGGATGGCTCCGAAACCGTCATTGCGACAAACGGAAGCTATGATCCGATGTTTTATCATGGCGGGGATGACAGTAAGATGCTGATTGAAAGTCCGGCTGACGATTCCTATATTGACGAGTGGAATGCTTTGATAGATTCCGCAACGGTTTCCCCGCTTTGCGGTTATATGTTTGATGATGCAGATTATCAGACAGAGTCGTCCGTACTCTATTCAACGATCATGGAATATCTGCCGACACTCCAGAGCGGACTGTGCGGCAGCGAGGAAGAGACGCTGACGATGATTGATGAATTCAACGCGAAACTTGAGGCGTCCGGCATCAATGATGTTATCGCTGCAAATCAGGAACAGGTAGACGCATATCTGGCAGAACAGTAAAAGCAATGTGATTGCGGGAGGGCGGACGCTGTCCTCCCGCAGTTGATTATGAGGAAAACATTATGAGTAAAAGTAAAAAAAATAAATTTAACCTGAAGCACTGGCTTCCGTTTTATCTTATGTTTTTGCCGGGATTTGCATATTTGCTGATCAACAATTATATCCCCATGTATGGTCTGCAGCTTGCGTTCAAGCAGTTCAGTTACACGAAAGGCATTAACGGCAGTCCCTGGATCGGACTGAAAAACTTCAGATTTTTGTTTGCCAGCAACGACGCGTTTATTATGATTCGGAATACGCTGCTGTACAATATTCTGTGGATCTTTGTCGGTATGGTGCTTGGGGTTACGGTTGCGATCCTGTTCAACGAGATTCTGAATAAGACGGTAAAAAAATTCTATCAGACGGCAATCCTTCTTCCATATCTGATGTCCATGGTAGTTGTCGCATATCTGGCGTATGCGTTTCTCGCAAGCGATACGGGTCTTATTAATAACGCCATTATCAAGGGCCTTATGGGAAAAGCAGAGGGGATTTCCTGGTATGGAGAGAGCAAATACTGGCCTTTTATCCTGACTTTTGTGCAGCAATGGAAGCAGATCGGCTTCGGTATGCTTCTGTACCTGTCCAGTTTGCTGGGAATTGATAATTCCTATTATGAAGCGGCCCGTCTGGATGGCGCGACAAAGTGGCAGCAGATCCGCGATATCACGCTGCCATTGCTGAAACCGACAATCATTATGCTGGTGATTTTAAATATCGGACAGATTTTCCGCTCGGATTTCGGATTGTTTTATCAGGTTCCGATGAATCAGGGGGCGCTGTATAGTACGACACAGACGATCGATACCTACGTATACCGCGCTTTGCTGGTAAATAATAACCTGGGTATGTCCGCGGCGGCAAGTTTCCTGCAGTCCGTGGTAGGGTTTATCTTTATTGTGGCGGCAAATGCGATTGTCCGTAAAATCGACGAAAACAGTTCACTATTTTAGGAGGTGGGGATATGGTATCGAGAGACCAGAAAAGATGGCGGCTGGCAGCCCACATCGTAATGATTGTATTATCTTTATTGGCATTACTGCCTTTTGTCCTGCTGGTTGTCGCATCCTTTACGGATGAGGCGGTTGCGCTGAGGGATGGATACAGCTTTTTCCCGGAGAAGCTGTCCCTGGAGGCATATGCATATGTAATAGAACATGCTTCCACATTTATAAGGGCATATGGAATGACAATTATTGTCACCGTGATTGGAACGGTCCTGTCCATTGTCCTGACAGCCCTTACGGCATATGTATTGTCAAAAAGGAATCTTCCGGGAGTGAGAATCCTGAATATTATTGTTGTTTTTACAATGCTGTTCAACGGCGGACTGGTGGCGACCTATATCAGCTATGTGACGATTTTCCATATTAAGGACACAATTCTGGCGCTGATCGTGCCCACATTGATGATGAATGCATTTATGGTCATGTTGGTAAGAAATTATTTCGAACACAGCATACCGGAAGAAATATATGAATCCGCCCGCATCGACGGCGCAAGGGAGATGACCATTTTTATCAGGCTGGTACTGCCCCTGTCCGTGCCGATCCTGGCTACTGTGGGACTGATGAGCGGTATCGGTTACTGGAATGACTGGCAGAATGCCCTGTACTATATTGACGATAAATCCCTGTATACGATACAGGCAATCCTGAATTCCATTAATGAGGGCGTTCAGGCATTGGCTTCCCTGGGCGGAAGTTCCGGCGCGAGCGTCGCAGACCTCCCGACCACTACCATCCGTATGGCTGTGGCAGTGGTAGGTATTTTGCCGATTCTTTGCATCTATCCGTTTTTCCAGAAGTATTTTGCGGCAGGATTGGTAGCAGGCGCTGTGAAAGGATAACATTTTCTGAGAAATAACAATTAGAACCCGGCAAGGAAAAATTTGCCGGGTTCTTATAAAAAGGAGGATTTTTATGATGAAAAAGGCGGGGGTGAATCCCTATTTGCCATTCTGGGAGACTGTGCCGGACGGGGAACCCCATGTGTTTGGCGGCCGTGTTTATATCTATGGCAGCCATGACAGGAGGGGAGGTACGACGTTCTGCGAGGGAGATTATGCCTGCTGGAGCGCCCCAATCGATGATTTGGGAAACTGGAGTTATGAGGGTGTGATTTACAGAAAGATGCAGGATCCGTTAAACGGAGCGCCATACGGCGGGGAACTTCCGGAAATCGGGATGCCGCCGGGGACAGAGGAAAATCCGCATCTGCTGTATGCGCCGGACGTGGCAAAGGGGCCGGACGGAAGATATTATTTGTATTATGCGTTGGATTTTGTCAATGTCATTTCGGTGGCTGTGTGCGATACCCCGGCGGGGAAATATGAATTTCTTGATTTTGTGAGAAATGCGGATGGAAGCATACCGGAAGCGGGGCAGAAATTCGATCCGGGAATTTTGAGTGAGGAGGGCGGAAACTACCTGTACTATGGGTTTGCGCCGAAATTCAAATTTCCGGGTATGGAGAATCTGATTTTTCCGGGCGCTATGATGGTAAAATTAGCTGACGATATGCATACGGTCATCAGCGAGCCGAAGTGCGTTGCCAATGGTTTTGATACGGCAAAGGGAACGGATTATGAGGAGCATCCGTTTTTTGAGGCTTCCAGTATCCGCAAAATCGGCGGCCGGTACTATTTTGTCTATTCCAGCCTTCAGGGAAATGAATTGTGTTACGGTATGTCGGAGAGCCCGGAGGGACCCTTTGCCTATAAAGGAGTGATCGTATCCAACGGCGACCTGGGATATCAGGGAAATACGCTTCCGGTCAATTATACCGGGAACAACCACGGCGGACTGGAACAGATCGGCGATAAGGTTTATATTTTCTGGCACCGCCATACGCACGGGACCGCTTTTTCCAGACAGGGATGCGCTGATGAGGTAAAAATACTGGAGGATGGCACGATTCCCCAGATAGAGATTACGAGCTGCGGGCTAAACGGCGGGCCGCTTCCGGCAAAAGGCAGATATGAGGCTTATATTGCCTGCCATCTGACAGGCCCGGACCGCGCAAAGGTCGGTGAAGTAGTGATGGGAGGCCCCGGAGAACCTCTGCCGCCGGTACCGGAGGACAGACCGTATATTACGGAGGAAGCGGATGAAAAGGGCGAGATGGGATTAAAGCCTTATATCTATAATCTGCGCGCGGGAGCTGTGGCGGGCTTTAAGTATTTTCAGTTTGACGGAACGGAAA
>CAZGMH010000111.1:0-2090 GCA_964526765.1 uncultured Eubacterium sp. | reverse complement strand
CCAAAGGCAGAAGAGGCGGCGGCAGTTTTTGTGTCGGATACGGACAGCTGGCATACGGTTTCATCCGGACTGAAAGCAGACGCCGGCATACACGGGATATATTTCCTTGTAAAAACAGGGAAAGTGGATATTGCCGCCTTTGAATTATTCAAGTAAAATGATTGTAATGAGGAGGAGAAAAAATGGCTGTTATAGAGATGAATTTAATGTCGGAGAGCCTGATGCGTATTGTACCGGTGCATGTGATTCTTCCGGTAGATAAAAAGAGGCTGCCGTGGATGCCGGTGCGGGAGGAGAAGCCTTATAAGACGCTGTACCTGCTTCATGGCGTGCTCGATAATTATACGAGCTGGCTGCACGGGACAAGGATTGCCCGTTTTGCGGAGGAAAACGACCTGGTTGTGGTCATGCCGTCGGGAGACAATGCGTTTTATGTGGACCAGCCGAAGGGTCAGAATTATTACGGGGAATTTATCGGGAAAGAACTGGTGGATCTGACAAGAAAGATGTTCCCGCTTTCCAGGAAGAGGGAGGATACTTTTATCGGCGGACTGTCTATGGGCGGATACGGCGCCCTGCGCAACGGCTTGAAATATCATGATACGTTCGGCTATATTACCGCTTTTTCCAGCGCGTTGGTTTTGGAGGGAATACAGGAACGGACGAATGAAAGCCCGATATTTATCGAGACCAGGGACTATGCGGAGAGCTGTTTCGGCGATCTGGGCAGGGTTGCGGAAAGCGATATGAATCCGAAATACCTTGTGAAGAAACTGAAAGAGCAGGGGGCGGATTTCCCTCAGATTTATATGGCGTGCGGGGACAGTGACAGCCTGCTTGGGGCGAACCGGGATTTTGCTTCCTATCTGAAAGAAAATGATGTTGATGTGACCTTCGAGGTGGGACCGGGCGGCCATGAGTGGGATTTCTGGGATACTTATATTCAAAAGGCGATCGACTGGCTTCCCACGGAAAACAGCGGTCTGGGAGTCAACGGCGGAAACGTGGGTATTTGATTTTATAAAATGCATGGAACGGGAAAAATAATAAGCGAATAAGGAGACAGAAAAATGAGATTGGACGGAAGCAGGGAAATCATACCTGTTTGGGGAGAACAGATTCCGGGAAATACGGGAAAGAGCAAAATGGATATTATGCACCCGGACGACAGCTTAAGTATGCAGGATATTTTTGAAAAATATCCGGGCGTCTGGGATAAAAGCTGCGACAAACTGGGGGATATGACAGGAAACGACACGCTGGTTTGGCGCGGGGAAATCCTGGATGGCTATGCAAAAGAGACTTATACGGACGTACCGTTTCTGGTTCCATATCTGGCGCCGGGAAGTGAAATTTGCGTGATTGCCTGCCCCGGAGGAGCTTACCTGTCAAAATCTATGGATTCCGAGGGTGAGGAAGTAGCGGAGTTTTTAAACGCTGCGGGTATCAGCTGCTTCGTCCTCTGGTACCGGACCTACCCGTACCATGCCCCTTATATGTATCTGGATTGTCAGAGGGCTGTGCGGTATGTCCGTTTTCATGCGGCGGAATATGGGATTGACCCGGATAAAATTGTCACAGTGGGATTTTCAGCCGGGGGAAACCTGTGCGGCGTTCATGCGCTGTGTTTTCGGGATGATCCTGTGAATGAGGAGGGATATGAACCGGATGAGATTGATGCCATCGACGGCCGTGTCAACGGAACGGCCCTGTGTTATCCGGCAGTATCCCTGGAAGATGATAAGGCGCTGGCATGTATCGCGGGCGTGGAAGTCTACAACGACATAGAGAAGCGGAAAGCCTTTGCAGGGCTTTATGATATGCGGACGCATGTCCGGGAGGGGGATGCCCCCATGTTCCTTTGTAACTGTATGGATGACGACGTGCTTCCGCCGCTGCGCCTGGCAGAGCTTGCAAAGGTATGCAGCGGGAAAAACGTGGACTGTGAGCTTCATATTTTTCCTTATGGCGGACATGGTTTCGGCGCCTGCATCGAGCATCCGAATCCTTTTGCCGAGCCGGATTATTCGGCGGTCATTCAGTGGAAGGATTTGTTTGTAAACTGGCTGAAGCGAATTTTCGGATAGCTA
>CAZGMH010000110.1:4563-7137 GCA_964526765.1 uncultured Eubacterium sp. | reverse complement strand
TAGTATACCGCACTTTTACATATTTTTCAAACAATTATATTTTTTTTCACAATTTTTGTATAAATGCCGGATTTTCGCCCATAATATTATCAGGCGGCCGGACATATTCACCCCCAGAATGCCGCCGCCAAAAAGCTGGTTTGACCGGCGTCTGTCAAAGGAACTCTCCCCAGAGCTTTTCTTTGGCATACTAAGGCAAAAGACAAGTTTTTTTAACTTATCCTCCCCTATGATTGCCCGTAAATAGTTTTCATTAACTTTTATGGGCCAAAAAAACCACCGGGCAAAGGCGTCCGATGGTTTTTTTCGTGACAGGAATATATGAAATTTACTTTTCCATCACTTTTTTCAGGCGGATAACATTCCAGCTTCCGGGCAACATCACCGCTGTCAGGATACCGCCGTCGATGCTGCTTCTTTCGGAGCGCTCCGGCACAACGGTATTTGGCTTCTCCTCGGTATTGACTGCTTTTAAGTCCCGGCTGACCATCTCAAGATGCTCTGCCAGATCATAACCCGCATACTGGCGCAGGTCACAGGACACACGCATCTCCTCCTCCAAATCTTTATTAACCGCAAAGATTGTCAGGGATTCCTGCTCCTCATCGGCAACCGCAACCGCATCCAGATAAGGCGCATCCCCGTAAATACTTTCATACACGGGAACCTTTACCACTGTATTCAACACGGTTCCGCGTCCAAACACACTTGTATGCATATACGGATAGTAAATGGTCTGTCTCCATGCCCCGGTATCGGATGTCATAATCGGTGCAATTACGTTGACTAACTGTGCCAGACATGCAATTTTTATCCGGTCTGCATGGCGCAGCAGCGTAATCAACATACTTCCCACCAGCAATGCATCCTCATGATTATAAATATCTTCAAGCTGATGCGGAGCCTGCACCCACCGCTCCGGCCGCTGTTCCGTCTCATTGGAATGATACCAGACGTTCCACTCATCAAAAGACAGATTAATTTTCTTTTTGCTTTTTTTCTTCGCCTTTACATAATCGCAGACAGAGATTACTGACTGAATAAAATCATCCATCGCCACACTGCTGGCAAGAAAGTCGGGCGTCCTGTCCTCCGGGTTTCCATAATATGTATGCAGGGAAATATAATCTGCCTGCTCATAGCAATGTTCCAGCACTGTCGCCTCCCAGCTTCCAAAAGTCGGCATCGTCAGGGAGGAGCTTCCGCAGGCTGCCAGCTCAATATCCGGATCAACCATTTTCATGATACGTCCCGCTTCCTCCGCAATCCTGCCATACTCATCCGCGGTCTTATGGCCCATCTGCCAGGGGCCGTCCATCTCATTTCCAAGACACCACAATTTAATGTTGTGAGGCTTCTCTACGCCATGACTGCGGCGCAGGTCACTGTAATAGGAGCCTTTTTCAATGTTGCAGTATTCAATCAGATTTTTCGCATCCTCCACTCCCCTGGTTCCCAGGTTGACAGCCATCATCGGCTCGATTCCTGCCTGTCCCGCCCAGTCCATAAACTCGTTGAGTCCAAACTGATTGCTCTCTGTCACACTCCACGCCAAATCCAGTTTTGCCGGACGCTGTTCCTTCGGTCCCACACCATCTTCCCAGTGATAACCGGAGACAAAATTTCCTCCCGGATAGCGTACCAATGGTACATTTGCCTCCTTAATCAGCTTCAGCACATCCTGACGGAAACCCCGCTCATCCGAAAAAGGACTCCCCGGCTGGTATATTCCTCCATAAACCGCCCTGCCAAGATGTTCGATAAAAGAGCCAAAAATACGCTTATCCGTATCCGCAATCACAAAATTTCTATCAATATATATCGTTGCATTTTTCATTCATTTTTCCTCTATTCCTTCAATTCTGTCCATAGTAAGCATTCGCCCCATGCTTACGGTAATAATGCTTATCCTGAAGCTCTTGGGGCGCCGGTTTATTTTCAGGATTGATCATTTCACACCGGGCAGCCATTTTCGCCACTTCTTCCAGGACAACCGCATTGTGGACCGCTTCGCGGGCATCCCTGCCCCATGTAAACGGGCCATGATTTTTGCAGAGCGCCGCGGGAACAGCAGTATAGTCCTTCCCCCGCCGTTCAAATTCATCCGCAATCAGAACGCCTGTATTGTGCTCGTAAGCATCCTCAATCTCCTCCTTTGTGAGATTTCGTACACAGGGCACTTCACCGTAAATGTAATCCGCATGGGTCGTCCCATAGCAGGGGATATCCCTTCCCGCCTGCGCCCAGCTTGTCGCCCAGGAAGAATGGGTGTGCACAATGCCGCCGATATTTGGAAAACGATTATAAAGTACCACATGGGTCGCTGTATCTGAGGAAGGATTATACCGTCCCTCCACCTTCTTTCCGTCCAAATCAACGACAACCATATCCTCCGGGGTCAGACGGTCATACTCCACACCGCTGGGCTTGATTACAAACAGCCCGGATTCCCTGTCAATTCCGCTGGCATTCCCCCATGTAAAAGTAACAAGGCCATATTGGGGAAGAAGCATATTCGCCTCATACACCTGCTTTTTTAATTCTTCTAACATTCGAAATTCTCCTTTTTTCTCC
>CAZGMH010000110.1:0-4463 GCA_964526765.1 uncultured Eubacterium sp. | reverse complement strand
TTTTATTTACTTTAATGTATCGACTGCCGCCCGCTCAATGGGAAGTCCTGCATTATACCGCTCCATAAACTGTTCAAACCCATCCACATCAGCCGCATCAGGCACAATACGGCTTCCTTCCCCGCCGTGAAATACTTTCTGCGAAAGATAATCTGCCAGTGTCTCGCCTGTCTGTTTATTTTTCATATAGGAAGCCAGCAGGGCGATTCCCCATGCGCCGCCTTCCCCGGCTGTCTCCATGACAAATACCGGCGTATTGATGGCTGCCGCCATAATGCGCTGCCCCACTCCCTTTGTCTTGAACAGGCCGCCATGTCCCAGCATCTTATCAAGCTGCACATTTTCCTTTTTCATCAAAATGTCCATACCATTTTTCAGCGCTCCCAGAGAGGTAAATAAATGCACCCGCATGAAATTTGCCAGATTAAAATTGCTGTCCGCCCTGCGTACGAATAAAGGCCGTCCTTCGTCAAAATGCGTAATGCCCTCGCCGGAAAAATAATTATATGCCAGCAAGCCTCCGCAGTCGGCATCTCCTTCCAGCGCTTTTCGGTAAAGATTGCCGTATAAGGTATCCATATCAACCTCCACGCCGAACGCGTCAAGGCACTCACCGAACAAATGGACCCATGCATTCAGGTCCGATGTGCAGTTATTGCAATGTGCCATTGCCACCGGTTCCCCGGATGGCGTCGTAACCATATCAATTTCTTCATAATATCTGGACAATTCTTTTTCCAGGACTACCATCGCAAATACGCTTGTCCCGGCAGATACATTTCCGGTGCGCACAGCCACACTGTTTGTCGCCGCCATACCGGTTCCCGCATCTCCCTCCGGCGGGCAGAGAGGAATCCCCGGCTGCAAATCACCCTCCGGATCCAAAAGACGCGCGCCCGCTTCTGTCAGGGTTCCGGCCGCTTCGCCTGCTACCAGGACCTTCGGTAAGATTTCCTTCAGTTTCCAGGGATAACCCTTAGGAGCTGTCAGCTTATCAAACTGTTCTATCATTCCTGCGTGGAAATCCCTGCTTACGGAATCAATCGGGAACATTCCGGCTGCCTCCCCGATTCCTGTTACTTTTTCCCCGGTAAGCTGCCATTGAATATAACCCGCCAGCGTTGTGATAAAACGGACGTCCTTCACATGTTCTTCACCGTTTAAAATTGCCTGATACAAATGGGCAATGCTCCAGCGCTGCGGTATGTTAAACTGAAATAATTCCGACAATTCCGCCGCTGCCTCCTCCGTCATCGTATTTCTCCATGTACGGAACGGTACAAGCAGCTTTCCCGCCCCGTCAAATGCAAAATATCCGTGCATCATCCCGCTGAAACCAATTGCCCCTATCGTCGTCAATGTCTCTCCATACTGTTCCCTGACATTCCGTTTTAATTCTGCATAGCAATCCCGGAGACCATTCCAAATGTCCTCCTGCGTGTACGTCCAGATATTGTTGTCCAGACGGTTCTCCCATCCATGTCCCCCGGATGCGGCCGGATTGTTGTCCGAATCAATCAAAACAGCCTTGATCCGCGTGGAACCAAATTCAATTCCCAGAATCGTTTTTCCCTGCCGGATCTCCTCTGCAATCTTTCTTTTGTCCATATGTAATATCCCCCTTTGAAAACTGCTTTTTTATCTTTAGTATAGTGCATTTCCATGTTTTTCGAAAGAAAAATTTTTCTCACAAATCCTCCAAATCACCCTGATAACAGTCCAACACGCCCTGTTTCAATTTTTCAAAAGCCGGAATATAAGTGTTAAGTATCACCTGTATCAACCGCTGTGCCGCTTCACCGTCATAAATATGCGTCATATCATTTCTGGATTTTAACATGGACAGCCATGCATCCTCATCAATAAATTCATATACGGCAAAGGCCGCCTTTATAATTTCTCTCGGCGAGCCTGTATTGGCCACGCTTTTTCCCTCATATTTCATCAGCTCTTTTAAAACTTTCCATCCAAGTTCAAACTGAAGGAAAAATTTATCAATGATTCCGCTTACAATGAATTCATTGCTTAAATCTTCTTTATCTGCTTTCGACAACACCGAAAGATTTGAAACATAATTTTCAAACTTTTTCATATAAAATCACCCCTTCTCTGGATATGGCATCCAACAGCTTTTCCTGTACCTTTTTTCCCAAATCCACAATATCAAACTCCAGCAGTGTCGATGTCTCATCACATACATCAAGGGAAAATCTTACAATATCTCCGCCCAGAACCGCAAGATCAATATCGCTTGCCCGCTCAAAATCTCCTCTTGCCCTTGAGCCAAAAAGCAGCACTTTCTGAACGCCATATTTTTCTGCCAGAAAACGTATTTCTTCTATTACTTGTGGTTTTATTCCCGTCTCCCTCATGATTCCTCCGGCTTTTCCGTAAGTTATCTCCATCCGCCCCGCAGGATTCCGGCATCTGGTTTTGATAACTTTGTTATCAATCTGTATCCTATCATACCACACCGGATTTTTGCAAACAAGTCTGCCCGCCCAAAATCCGAACATTTTCCCACAGTTTGTCTTTCTTTTTCGCCCCGCAAAGTCTGTCTCTTTTTCGCCTTGTAAAGTTCATCTTTTTTCAGCCTTGTAAAGTTCATCTGGATATTTCCGCCAGTTTGTATATAATAAATAATATATTTATTTTGGAGACAAGCTATGGAAAACACACAAAAAATAACTTTATTTGAACAGACGCCTATACCCAAAGCCGTCATGACGCTGGCCATACCGACCATTATCAGTTCTCTGGTTATGATTATCTACAATCTCGCCGACACTTATTTTGTCGGAATGATTAATGATCCCATACAAAATGCTGCCGTGACGTTAGCGGCTCCTGTTTTGCTGGCTTTCAACGCAATCAACAATTTGTTTGGCGTGGGCAGTTCCAGCATGATGAGCCGCGCCCTCGGCACAAAGGACTATGATACGGTGTACCGAAGCTCTGCTTTGGGCTTTTACTGCGCCCTTATCTGCGGACTTGCATTTTCACTGATCTATACTCTGTTCCGCCAGCCGCTTCTTTCAGTGCTTGGCGCAAACACAGAGACGGTGACTGCCACAGCCGCCTACTTAAAATGGACTGTCTCTTTCGGCGCTGCTCCCGCTATCCTGAATGTTGTGCTTGCCTATCTGGTGCGGTCAGAAGGCGCTTCTCTCCACGCCAGTATCGGTACAATGAGCGGATGTCTGTTAAACATTATCCTGGACCCGTTTTTTATTCTGCCCCAGTGGATGAATCTGGGCGCCGCAGGAGCGGGACTTGCCACTTTCCTGTCCAATTGTACTGCATGTGCCTATTTCTTTGTGCTGCTTTTTGTAAAACGTAAAAATACTTATGTATGCATCAATCCCGCCATGTTCCGCTTTCAAAAAAACATCCTGCTCGGAATCTGCGCTGTGGGGATTCCTGCTTCTATCCAAAACCTTTTAAACGTAACCGGAATGACGATTTTGAATAACTGCACCGCATCTTTTGGCTCTGATGCGGTAGCCGCTATGGGAATTGCCCAGAAAATCAACATGATTCCCATGTATATTGCACTCGGTATTTCACAGGGAGTGATGCCATTAGTCGGCTATAATTATGCCAGCGGAAACGGCAGACGCATGAAAAATGCAATTACCTTTACCGCAAAAATTTCACTGTCTCTTATTGCGGCTGTTGCTATCGCATATTTTGCAGGCGCAGGAGGACTGATTGGCATGTTCATGAAAAATGACGTCATCATCGCCTACGGCAGCCGTTTCCTGCGGGGGCTCTGCATCTCATCGCCGTTTCTCTGTATGGACTTTCTGGCAGTCGGCGTGTTCCAGGCGTGCGGCATGGGGCGAAAATCCCTCATTTTTGCTTTGCTGCGCAAAATTGTACTTGAAATACCCGCCCTCCTTATCCTGAACCGGATTTTCCCCCTTTACGGTCTGGCTTATGCTCCGGCAGTCGCTGAGATTACCCTGGCAATCGCCGCAGTCATTACGCTCCGGCAGATTATCCGAAAGACAACATAACAGATTATACAATATGTAACGGACTGTACAATACGCAATAAACCATGCAATACGTAATAAACCATACAACACGTAATAAACGATGCAATATGTAACGGACTGTACAACCAGCCTTGACAATTTATGTAAAATCGCACAGAATATATTCCATAGGATCCGGACGCCAAAATCCCGGCTTATTTCAAATTTGGCAATGTTTTAGAGAAATGATAATTATTTTTAGGAAAGAGGAACACAAATGAAGAAAATAAAACGTATGATTGCTCTGCTCGGAGTAATTTTATTATTTGCACTGTATATCTCCACAATTGTACTTGCATGTATCGGAAGTGAGGAGGCGCTGAATCTGTTGAAAACAGCAATTTATGCCACAATTGTACTTCCGATTCTGCTCTGGGCATATTCATTCATATATAAATTGCTGAAAAATCATTACTCACTCCA
>CAZGMH010000109.1:0-7336 GCA_964526765.1 uncultured Eubacterium sp. | reverse complement strand
AAAAGGATGAACGGGTGAGGGAATCCTGCGCCTGTCTTGTGCGTTTGAAAAAAAGCGTTTCATGGAAATATGCACATAATATCGAATATGTATTTTTTATGGTCCTAAAACCCCGGGAGCAACGCTTTCTGGGATGGTTTTATTATCTTGCGGATGTGCTTGCGGACAATCCGAAGCTGATGGAAAAGATGGCTGAGGGAGAGATAACGGATAGGATCATGTAGTCATGGGTTGCCATATTGTCTGCAGGACGGCGCTGTCTGTAAGGGAAAAGAAACGGAAAAAAGATATTATAGGGAAAAGATGCCGGAGGAGGAAAGTTTATGAATGTTTTGCAGAATTTGCTGGAACTGTATAATCATTTGCCGCTGGACAGCACTTATCGCGTAGTAGTGCAGGGGATATTGGAAAATCTTGACCGGATGCAGAATGTTACGATTTATGATGTCGCTGAAATGACAAATTCTTCCCGCACAACTGTGTGGCGTACGGTTCAGAAAATGGGATATAACAATTTTTCGGAATTTCGCCATGCCCTGCAAAATGCTGTTTCACAATACACATACTATAACCGGATGCTTCCGGCAAAATATTGCAGCGACCCGAAGCTTTTGCTGGGAAAAATTGCAGACCAACTGAAAAGCGCAGGCAATATTCTGGAAAAAAATTGTCCGCCGGAATTGATAGAGGAGCTGGCATGTCAGATCCATCAGGCGGATAAGATCCGGTTTTACCTGCCGTTCCAGTTGTCATTTGTATATTCTTTTCAACAAAATCTGGCAAAAACCGGAAAAGATACGTCTTATTGCGTTCTTTTGCCGGATATGCTGGAAGATGCGGCAAACCTGGATGAACACAGCATTGTTTTTATCAGTGCGATCGAGTATGCGGAAACCCTGGATATGCATTCTGTATTTCAGAAAGTCGCGGAAAGAAAAGCGGGAATCTGGCTGGCGGGGAATGCAGGGACACAATACCGGCGTTTTGCCCAAAAGCTTTTGCTGGATACGGAGGATGATCTCTTAAGCTGGATAACAGCATTTGAAATGCTGATTCTGGCTGTAAGCGAATATTACCGCTTTAAGTATATAGACGATCTTTAAGTTTAAATGGATGATAAGTAAGTCCATATGGATTCAATAGCATAGATGATAAGTAAGTCCATATGGATAAAATCACACAGATTATAAAGAAGATTCACGTTTTACTCATTTTTGATGGCGTGAATCTTTTTTTGATTTTGAATAATTGGTTGTGAATTTCTGCTTTTTTTTTGGTTTCAAATTTGAAACCAAATTTTCAAAAACGAATCCAATCATTTCGGCTCTGAACAAAAGTTTCGTTGAATCAACCAAAATATCCGATTCTGCACGCATGAAAATCATGAATTATTTACAATGAAATCATCAGAAAAGAAGGAAAGGAGAAAACAGAGATGAATTACAGCATGTGTGCGGACATTATGTTTGTAGGCGTCGGTGAGCATGGCCCGGTCTGGCCGGACACAGACGGAGTGATAGCGGCGATGGAGCTGGCAAAGAAAAATGGTCTTCAGGCGATTGAATTTTTTGATTGGGAAAGCCGTGACATTGCAAAAATTGCGGCAAAAAGCCGGGAACTTGGCATAGGTATCCGGGCATTTTGTTCCAAAGGGGGAGAATTTTTAGGCAATCCGGAAAAAATGGACGATATGCTTCTGGGATTCAGGGAGAGTATTGAAGCGGCAAAAATTCTGGATTGTAAGAACCTGATTTTTAACGGAAATGCCTATGCGAAAGATATTCCCGGAGCAAAAGTCCATGCAGCGATGGCGGAGGGATTGAAAAAGGCCGCCCCCCTCGCAGAGGAAGCGGGAGTGGTTATTTTAGTGGAACCGGTATCCGGCGGGTATTTTACGGATTCTGAGGAGCCGTTTGCCCTGATTGATGAGGTAGCGAGTGAAAATGTGAAAATTTTATATGACATTTTCCACTATCAGATGATGGAAGGAAATATCTGTAATACGATCAAAGCACATTTGCCGCAGATTGGACATATTCACGGAGCGGGGGCTCCGATGCGCTGTGAGCTGACCGTGGGTGAACTGGATTACCGGTATATTTTAAATTTTTTAAACGGGATTGGATATGAGGGATACTTCGGACTGGAGTTCTTTACGTTTGAGAACCGGGAGGAAAAAGTAGCGGTATCCTGCAGTATTCTGCCATAAGGACAAAAGAGAGGAGAAAAGACAATGGGAAAATTAAGAGCAGGTATTATCGGAATTGGTGAAATCGGAACAACAAAGCATTTAACGCAGTTAGTCCGCCATGCAGACGAGGTAGAGATTGCCGCGCTGTGCGATATTATTCCGGAACGCTGCGTGCAGGCAAATGAGAAATTTGGATTAAATGCAAAAATCTATACGGATTACAGGGAAATCTGCGCGGATGAAAGTATTGACGTGATTCATGTGTGTACGCCGAATCCGCTGCATTGTGAAATGACATTGGAGGCATTTTCGCATGGCAAACATGTATACTGCGAAAAACCCCTTGCATGCACATGGGCAGATGCACAGAAAATGCTGGAAGCTTATAAAGTGTCAGGAAAGAAGATGACCAGCGGTACGCAGTGGAGATATAATACCGCAACTATGGCAATGAAAAAAATGTATGAAAACGGTGAACTGGGAGACGTCTATTATATCCGTTCCAGCCAGCTTCGCCCGCGCCGTCTTCCGGCATACGGCGTATATACAAGTAAGGAACAAAACGGCGGCGGTGTGCTGATGGACGGAGGACCGCATTCTATCGACCTTCCAATGTGGCTGACAAATAATTTTGACGTGGCGACTGTCCGCGGCGTCACCTTCGATAAGATGAAGGATTACCCGGAAGCAAATGAACTGGGACCGTGGGATCCCGAAAATTTTGATGTGGAAGATACGGCTATGGCGATGATTACGATGAAAAACGGGGCTATGTTTTATGTGGAAACGGCATGGGTCTCCAACATGCAGCAGGAGGCGCCGGGCATTATCGCATCCATCGCGGGCACAAAAGCCGGTGTGGACATGGTAGGACCGGGATTTGAGGAAGCAGTCCGTGTCACAAAGGTAGTGGATGGAAAGCTGACGACAAAAACCACGATCGCAGAAGAAAAATACAATATGTGGGAGTACGATATGGATAAATGGGTTGAGGCAATTCTGCAGGATAAAGACCCGGCAACCCTGCCGGAGGAAGCGGCAGTAGTCACCCGCGTGATTGAAGCTATTTACGAATCAGCAGCCACCGGAAAAACAATCGTTTTTGATTAGTGGCTATCATGAAAGGATGAGAAGATGAAAATAAAAAAGATGGCGGCATTGTGTCTGGCGGGAGTAATGGCGGCTTCTATGCTGAGCGCATGCGGCACGGGAATAAGTGAGGAAAATGATGTGGGTAATGTGTCTGCGGGTGAAGAAGGAAATGTATCTGCGGATAATAAATTTGAAGAATTGCAGACGATTGAAGGATATGGAATGTCATTTTACGGAGACAAAGGATTTGCCGAGGTGCAGGAGGCAATTAATGAAATTACGGTTGATGCAATCAATGTGGAGTTTCATTATCATCCGATGGATGTGGCAACCTATATGGAGCAGGTCGGTCTGATGCTTTCCGGCGGCGAAGCTTTTGATCTTGTAATGTGTACGGCAATCCCTGTCGTGTCATTCAGCACCATGCAGTCCCAGAATCAGTTGATGGACATTACGGATTACCTGGATGAATACGCGCCGGAATTAGTACAGACGGTTGGTAATTACATAGACGCTACGACTGTGGATGGAAAAATATATGGCGTGCCGAATTATAAAATGTATAACAGCAGCTACTATATTTTTATGAGAAAAGATATCCTCGACTATCTGAATCTGACAGAGCAGGCGAGAAGCTGTGAGACATGGTCGCAGGTGGAAGAAATCCTGTATGCGGTAAAGGATGCACAGGAAACGCTTCCGGCTGAATTGCAGACGAATGCGGTAATCTGTAACTCAGACGCCCAGGGATGTGTCATTTCCGATTGCGGATGGAATTCTGCCCCGGAGAAATTTTCCGAGGGGAGCGGCATGGAAATTCTGGCAAATTCCACAAAGCTGGTTTATGTGGATGAGAATAATAAGGTTCAGAATTATTTTGCCACGGACGATTACAGGACCACATTAGAGCGAGTTCATAAATGGTATCAGGATGGATTGGTTTACAAGGATGCTGCCACCAGCAGTGAGACAGGGGACACCCTGATGTCAAATGGAATTACATTTTCTTATATTACACAGGCAGAATTGGGAGCTGAGGAAGCCAAGACTATCACAACAGGACACGAGGTAGTGGCTGTGGAATACGGTCAGATTCCGGTTCAGACCTATAACGTAAATGCATGGGCCTGGGCGGTGCCTGTCACATCTGAAAACCCGGAAGCCGCTGTTGCTTTCCTGAATGAGATGTATACCAATCCGGATATTGAAAATCTCCTGGTATATGGTCTGGAAGGACGTGACTATGAATTAAACGACGAGGGGGAAGCGGTTCGTCTGGCGGATCTGGAATATCAGTGTGAGGATTTCCTGTTCGGCAACCAGTTCAATGCATATCCGGCGGCGGGCAACGGTTCCGATTTCCGGGATCGTGCGATGGAATCCCTTAAGGAAGCTGCCGTATCCCCGTACTATGGCTGTGTGGTAGATACAGACCCGATTGCAAATGAACTGACAGCTATTTCAAATGTATTGACAAAATATGAGCCGGGACTGGAAAGCGGAAGCGCCGACCTCTCAACGTTGGATACAATGCTCGCGGAGCTGGAAAACTCCGGTTTGCAGACAGTGCTTGACCACTATCAGCAGACTTTGGATGCGTGGCTTGCGAATCAGTAATATAAAAATGGTAAACAATCAATAAAATCCTTGTATAGATCGTAACTTCTCTTTTTTATAGGTAACGTCATAAATTCTTTCTTTATGACGTTACCAGCGCCGATTTTTGCTGTGCATTTGCACAGAATCTTCCTTGCAAAAATCGTGTGCATCCCCCGGAGGGACTATAGAATGTAATCAGGCGTACCACAGAAAACGGAAAGTGTTTTCCGGTACGCCTGATTTTGCTATTTCCGAATACCCTCCACCCGGACAAGCGGCTGTACCTCCGGTACTAACTCGGAAATATGGGGAATATCGCCGATGACGTTGTCTGCCAGCCAGTCCATTGCAATGATTTCTTTCGCGTTCAGCCGGTAGTTTGCGTCGGGCTGTACAATACCGTTTTGCGAGGCGAGTATCCCGTCAAAGGGCGTGAAATCATATTTGCTGATGGAATCGCGCAGCGAATGCAGCAATACCCGTGTTTCAGCGGATACTCCGGAGGAATAGATGACGTCGATTACCCCGGAGGACATACCCCACCAGTAGCTGACGGCGGCATCATCGGTCTTTTTCTCCGTATTCCATGCTCCGTTTTGTATACTGCGGATAATGAGTTCATAATATTTTCCCCAGTTCCAGACCGGCAGCGCCAGATTAACCGGAGTTTCGCCGTTTACCCGGAAAAGACCGAACTGTTTGGTGGCATTGTGGGGAACGAACATGTCCTGATGGGAGATATGGGTTATTCCCATTGAATAAAATTTTTCCGTTAAATCCGCGTTTGCATTTCTTTTCAGGGACGTCCATTCCAGATATACTTTGGCGCGGGGATTTACCATTTTTACGCCGCGGGCAAATGCATTGATATTTGCGGTAGAGCCGTGGATGGGATGCCCCTCAATATAGCCGATTTTGTCTGTATCGGTCATAATGCCAGCCAGCGCCCCGGTCAGAAATTTGGCTTCAAACATGCGTCCGGAGTAAGTGCGGATACTGTTATGGGAAGCATCCAGGGAGCAGTTTAATATTTTTATTTCAGGATGGTTTACCGCGGCCTTCAGACTGGCAGGCAGAAAATCCGGTGCGGTGGTAAAAATTATTTCATTGCCGTCGGCAATAGCCCGCTCAATCGCATCATCCACTCCGTCGAACCCCTGAATGCCGTCGTATACCGAGGTTTTTACCCCATCGCCAAAAGTTTCCGTCAGGTGTATACGGCCCAATTCGTGGGAGTAGGTCCAGCCGGAGGTTTCGGCAGCCTGATGATAGATAAATGCTATGCGGGCGACGTTATCGCCCTTGGCGGGACGGAAAAGGGAGAGAAGTGTTTTCTTCTGTTCCGGAGCAGGATCGTACTGCACTGCGGGGGGCGTACCCGTGCTGTATACGGTCAGATCATTCCACATTTTTTTCAGATTCATCCGAATGTCATCCAAAGAGGCGTCCTGCATTTCCTCATAACCAAACAGTTCGATATAGGCAAGCATGGCATCCCCGATGGTGATGGAAAGGTTTTTTCCGCCGCATTCCTCATAAACCTGGGAAAAGCGGTTATAGCAGGAGCGGAATGCAAAGCGTTCTTCCACGCTCCAGCGGGCATATTTCTGATGTCCCAGCAGGTATCCGAGTTTAATATAGCTGCCCTCTCTGGAAAATGTGAGGTAATTGATGCTCGTGTTCTGGTAGAAATCTAAAAACTCATAGTACAATCGGCTCTCAGGCGTATCCTCGCGGGCGGGAATGATACGGGTGACATAACCTGTGATGCTGTCCGCCTGAAAATATTTCATGACGCTGACGCGCTTATTCCCTTCCAGCACATAGTATTTGTTCATATATTCATAGGCGGTAATGGGATCATGGATTCCTTCATTGATATGCGCCTCGCACAGACAGGCCCACTTGAGGGCAAATTCCGAGGACTCATTTAAAACCGGCATAAAATTTGGCGAAAAGGAATTGGCGCGTCCGGCAGTTTTGGTGCCGACGATCATATCCAGCGGAATATCCGTCAGACCCAAAGGTATTTCACTGCTGATTTCCACATTGGCAAGGATTTTATCTAATACGGGAAGTTCGGAGGGCTGGTTATTTGCCGTGCAATTTTGTATTTCTTTTTTCCCGGTCCTCATAGCGATGGCATATTTTTCCATGGACATTCTGTTCACCTCTGCGTTTTTGAAAATATTATACTTGTTTTTATGAGGAAAGACAATCTTGAACATTCGCATCCTGAAAATTAATGAACATTCTTATACCTGAATGGATGATTTGCCGCTATTGACATTTCCCTTGTTCCCGGATATGCTTGATAATATAAAAAAAGCGCGAAGCGCCGATTTTTTAACGAGCAAAAAGAGGAGCGTTTGCGGGTTTAACCAATTTTGTGATAACAAGGTGAGAAAAATGACGATTCAGGATATAACGTGCTTTTTAAAACTTGCGGAAACT
>CAZGMH010000108.1:0-7817 GCA_964526765.1 uncultured Eubacterium sp. | reverse complement strand
TGAAATCCTGTTATTTATTTCTTCCATAGAAATAAGTGGCAAAAAAGATAACAGATGCGATAATAACGATCATCGGCCCCGTCGCCACATTGGTATAATAAGATATGAATAATCCCAAAATACCGGAAAAAACAGAGAAAATAACCGCAAACAAATGATATTCCCGCACATTTTCCGCAAGATTCCTGCCGGAAGCCGCAGGCAGAATCAACAATGCATTGATGATCAGTATCCCGATCCATTTAATCGACAGCATAACTATCAGGGCAATAAACACCGAAAACAGATTTTCAATCAGCCGGATGCGGAATTGTTTGCTCTTCGCCAGTGTCCGGTGAAGGCTCACCGCCTGCAAGCGATTATAGCACACAATCCAAAACACAATTGTTGCGATAAATATCAGAAACAGGTAAACAATTTCCCGCCTGGTGATGCTCAAAATATCGCCCACTAACAGGCTGGAATACTTGCTGAAATTTCCGCCCCTGGACAGGATAGCCAGACCGACAGCGATACAGCAGGAAGAAAACACGGATATAATCGTATCCATGGAAGCTGTACCCTTACTCTTAATCCAGTTTAGCAATAGAGCAAAAGCCACTCCAAAAATAACCATCGATAAGTTGGTATCCGGTATACCGCATATGACGCCCACCGCAATTCCGGTCAGCGCCGAATGTCCGAGGGCATCGGAAAAAAATGCCATCTTGTTATTCACAATCATCGTTCCCAGGATGCCAAATAGAGGCGTAATAATAATTACCGCCAGCAGGGCGTTCACCATAAAATCATATCGAAATAAGGAAGTTATCATATCCATTTACTCTTCCTCCTTCCAGATTCCATGTTTATTCTTCGGCATGCGCGGTTTAAAATTTTTTGGACTTACAAAGCTTTCTTTCTGAACTTCACACGCCGGGGTACCGGCTGCCGATTGTTCCTGTGAACAGGACTCTTTTCGCTTTGCCATACTCAAATCGAAACCGCCGAATACCTGAGAAAATTCCGGGCTTTCATACACCTGACGGACACTCCCCTGCTTTAAGATCGTGCCATCCAGTAAAATAACCTGATCCGCATACCGGGCCACATAATCCAGATCATGAGAAATCAGAATAATTGCCAGATCATAATGTTTCTTTAATTCCGATATCGTATGATAAAACAGATTCATGCCGTTCTGGTCAATTCCGGACACCGGTTCATCCAGCAAAAGCAGGTTTGGCTCATCCATAATCGCCATAGACAGCATCACCCTCTGCAATTCACCGCCGGACAAATTGCACACCTGCTTGTCAATCAGCTCCGACGCCTGAAAGATGTCCAGATGCTCGCGGATTTTATCATATAATCTCCTGCTCTTTTTCAGGAAAACCGGATAACGGCTCTGATAGCAGGAAATCATATCATAAACACTGATCGGCGTTTTTTTGTCGATATTCAAAGACTGTGGCACATATCCAATGCGCAGCTTCTGAATTTTTCCATCCTCACGGTCTTTAAATTCAATGCTGCCGCTATGAGGAATATCCCCCAGAATTGCACGAATCAGGGTAGACTTTCCCGCGCCGTTTTTGCCGATAATAGCTGCCAGCGTTCCGCAATGGATATGCAGATTAATATTTTCCAGAATTTTCTGTTCGCCGATGGTCACGCCGATATTCTGAATCTTGATACAGTGCAGACCGCAGGGCTCTATAATTTTTCGTATCATTGGAATGCCTCTCTCAATAACGCGATATTGTTTTTCATACCGTTTAAGTAACTGTCAGCCTCATAGCCGCCGCGGGTCAGTGTATCGAGATAGACGACTTTTACATCCGTCTGTGCCTCCATCATGTCTCCCATATCCTGACCGTAAAGCTCCTCCGCCAAAATCACCGCGACATGATTTTCCTCAATCGCAGACAAAATATCCGCGGCTTCCCCGGCGCTGACCTGCCGTTCCTCATCCAGATCCATCACTCCGGCAACCGTAAGGCCATATTCATCCGCCATATACTCATATGCCTCATGAAAAATGACAACCGGCTGTCCGGCAAGGATTTCTTCCAAATCCCGCGCCTCATCCATCAATTCCCGTACCTGTCCGGCATAACCGGATTCATTTTCGCGGTAAACATCTTCATGTTCAGGATCCGCCTGGATTAAGCCGTCCCGGATAGTCTGAAGCTGAACCATATATTTCTCCATGCTCATCCACGCGTGGGCATTGTCATCCTCCAATTCCACATTTTCACAGGCATTGATAATTTTCAAATCGGGATATTCCGACGCTACATCCGTCAGAAAGCTCTCAATGCCGCCTCCATTTACAATAAAGACGTCCGCCGAAGAAAGAAGCTTCATATCCTCCGCCGTAAGCTGGTAATCATGGAGGCAGCCCGTCTGCGGCTCGCTTAAATTCTGCAATTTCACACCTTCGCAGCCGCCGATAATATTCTTTGCCGCAATATACATCGGATAAAAAGAAGTGACTGCCAACAGGTCATCTTCCGCCGAATCCGCCTTCTGACATCTTACATATACGCTTGTCAACGCTGTGCCGGCAGCCAGTATTACTGCCAGCAGCACAGCTGCAAATACATATTTGTTCTTCATACTTTTTCCCTTAAAATAAATTATATCCCGCAGATTTTCCAACCGTACTATTTTGCAGGGACTTCCAAAATCCCATCTATCAAATCCCAGATTTCATCCCGTCCCTGTTTCGTCTGGGCGGAAAACGGAATGATAATTGTATCCGGCTCCACCTTCAATCCGGCTTTAATCGCATTTATCTGCTTTTGCAGTTGGCTGCGTTTTATTTTATCAAGCTTCGTGGCAATGATAATCGGATGAAACCCCTGATAGGCCATCCACTCATACATCATCTTATCATTTGCCGACGGGTCGTGACGGATATCAATGAGCAAAAACACCGCCTTTAACTGTCTGGAGGTGTTGAGATAATTCTCAATCATTTTGCCCCATTTTTCTTTTTCTGTCTGGGATACTTTGGCAAACCCATATCCCGGCAGGTCAGTGAGATACATTTCGCCATTGACGTTATAAAAATTAATTGTCTGGGTCTTGCCCGGCTGCCCCGACGTCCGCGCCAGCGATTTGCGGTTCATCAAGGCATTAATCAAAGATGATTTCCCCACATTTGATTTTCCGGCAAAAGCAATCTCCGGCTTTGTATTTTTCGGCAGTTTGCTCGTATATCCGCACACCGTTTCCAGTGAAACATTTTTAATGACCATCGTACACCTCCATCATTCCTGTACCAACGCAATTTCCAGTACCCGCTCCATGCTGCCCGCATAACAGATTTCCAACCCCTCTTTAATCTCCTGCGAAATTTCCTCCACATCAGAAATATTTTTTTCCGGCACGCAGACGGTCCTGATTCCGGCAGTTTTTGCAGCCAGCAATTTTTCCTTCAAACCGCCGATTGGAAGCACTCTGCCCCGCAGTGTAATCTCTCCGGTCATAGCCACATCCGCCCGCACTTTGCGCTTTGTGATGGCTGAAAGCATCGCCGTCGCCATGGTGATTCCGGCAGAAGGACCGTCCTTCGGCACTGCTCCCTCCGGGATATGAATGTGAATATCATTCTTTGTGAAAAATTCACTGTCAATGCCGTAATCTTCACTGACAGAACGGATATAGCTGATTCCCGCCTGGGCAGATTCTTTCATAACATCCCCAAGCTGCCCTGTCAGGCGAAACTCTCCCTTGCCCGGCATGATATTAACTTCAATCTGCAGCGTATCCCCACCGACGCTCGTCCAGGCAAGTCCCCGGACAATTCCGATTTCATCCTTTTCATTAATTTTATCTATCGTGTAACGCTCTTTTCCCAGATAAGTCTCCAGGTTTTCATTGTCAACGCTGACAACTTCACTTTTCCCCTCGTAAATCTCGCGGGCTGCTTTTCTGCATATCTCGCCGATTTTCCGTTCCAGGTTACGCACGCCGGCTTCCTTTGTATATCCCCGGATGACATGGCCAAGGGCGTCGTCGCCGATGATAAGCTGTTCCGGCAAAATTCCGTTCATTTTTTTCTGTTTTTCAATCAGATGCTCCTTCGCTATGTGCATCTTTTCGTTTTCCGTATAGCTGGTCACTTCTATCAGCTCCATACGATCCAGCAGCGGGCGGGGAATCGTATGTACATCGTTGGCCGTCGCAATAAACAGGACTTCCGATAAATCCACCGGGATATCCACATAGTGATCCAAAAATCTGGCGTTCTGTTCTCCATCCAGGACCTCCAGCATTGCCGATGCAGGATCGCCTTTATAGTCGCTGCTCATTTTGTCAATCTCATCTAACAGCATTAACGGATTCTTTACTCCGGCATTTTTGATGCCCTGAATAATCCGTCCCGGCATCGCGCCCACATAGGTTCTCCTGTGTCCGCGGATTTCCGCCTCATCACGGACGCCGCCCAGACAGATGCGCACATATTCTTTATTCAAAGCCTTTGCCACGGAGCGGGCAATACTGGTCTTACCCGTACCGGGCGGTCCCACAAGACAGATAATCGGGCTGTCCCCCCGCTTCGTCAGATTCCGCACGGCGAGAAATTCCAGCATCCGGTCTTTGACTTTTTCCAGACCATAATGATCGTCGTCCAGTATGTTTTTCGCATTTTGCAAGTCCGTGTTGTCCTCAGACTTCTTATTCCACGGCAGTTCCAACAGAGTTTCGATATAGCCGCGGACTACGCTTCCCTCGGACGGACTTGCCGCCACATTTTTAAAACGGGCAATTTCCTTTGAAATACGCTCCCTGACCGGCTCATCCGCATCCAGCTTTTTTACCGCTTCCTCAAACTGTTCAATATCCGACAAGGTATTGTCCTCTCCCAGTTCTTCCCGGATTACTTTCATCTGTTCCCGCAGAATATAATCTTTCTGGTTTTTATCCACCCGTTCCTTCACCTTGCGCTGCAGTTCATTTTTAATCTGAATCACATTCGTTTCATTGAGCAGAATTTCCATCAATATTTCATAGCGCTCCTGCAGGGAAACAGCCTCCAAAAGCTTCTGTTTTCTCTGATATGCAAGGGGAATGCTGTTGCCGACGATATCCAGAAAAGAATTCAGATTTGCCAGCCCTTCCGCCTGCTTTTGCAGTCCCTTCCCCACTTTTGGATTTGCCGTGCAATATCCAAGCAGAGCTTCCTGCAGACTTCGAAGCATTGCTTCCTCCACATCCGCAGGGCAATGTTCTCCTTCATTCCTGAACAAAACCACCTGGGCATTCAAATATTCTTTATTCTCCATCAAAAATGCCAGTTCCGCGCGCCTTTTCCCGTCCACGATAACGCGGACAATATCATTTTGCAGTTTGATAATCTGCTTGATTTCAGCAATCACGCCAACCCGGTACAGGTCATCCGCTGCCGGTGTCTCCGTATTCATATCCTTTTGGGTCACAAGAAAAATCCGACCGTCAATCCGTATAGCCGCCTCAACCGCCTTGATGGATTTCTCACGGCTCACATCAAAATGTGAAACTGTTCCCGGCAATATAGTAATTCCCCGCAGAGCTACCGCCGGCATTTCCTGCAAAAATTCATTCATAGTGTCCCTCCGCCCGTTTACACTTCCTGCAATAAAGCTGCTTTATCTTTCCCTTTGTTCAAGACTCGCCCGCGAGTCTTAGCGCGGGATTCCAATCTCCCCTCTGATATAAATGGGCGGTGTCAACCAAACTCGACCCCGCCCATGTTATAAATAGAAAACACTGTCTGTTTTCCAAACAACTGCATAGCTGTATCAGGCATACAGCTGCATCCATCACGCAGCCATGCCTATCGTGCAATCACATAGCTGTATCTATCGCATAATCACATAGCCATGCCTATCGCATAATCACATAGCTGTGCCTATCGCCCGATCCCGATAACGCAGCGCCGCTTCCCCGGTTCCTTCCACAGCTTCCTTCGTAATAGTGCACCCAACGATATTGTCATCCGACGGTATCCGATACATCAAATCCATCATGACATTTTCCATAATTGCACGCAGTCCTCTGGCTCCTGTCTTTCTGCTCAGGGATAAATCAGCCACTGCCTCCAACGCATCCTCCTCAAACTCTAATTCCACACCATCCAGTTCAAACAACTTCTGGTACTGCTTCAACAGAGAATTTTTTGGCTCTTTCAAAATACGAATCAGGTCTTCCTTTTCCAACGCCTCCAACGATACGGTCACCGGCACACGGCCAACAAATTCCGGTATCATCCCAAACTTCACAAAATCCTGCGGAAGAGCATCCTTCAATATCTCGCTGATATTCTTATCATGCTTATTGGAAAGCTCTGCGTTAAAACCAATGGAACCGCGGTCCATTCTTGTCTCAATAATCTTATCGATTCCCTCAAATGCCCCGCCGCAGATAAAAAGAATATTCGTCGTATCAATCGGTATCAGCTCCTGCTGCGGATGCTTTCTGCCGCCCTGCGGCGGAACAGACGCGAGGGTGCCTTCCAGGATTTTCAGCAGCGCCTGCTGTACGCCTTCACCCGAAACATCCCTTGTGATAGAGGCGTTTTCAGATTTGCGGGTAATTTTATCAATCTCATCTATATAAATAATACCATATTCAGCCTTTTCGATGTCGTAATCTGCCGCCTGAATAATCTTCAGCAAAATATTCTCAACATCCTCGCCTACATATCCCGCCTCCGTCAATGTCGTGGCATCCGCAATCGCAAAGGGCACGTTTAAAATTCTTGCCAATGTCTGCGCCAACAGCGTCTTACCGGAACCGGTCGGACCCAGCATCAGAATATTGCTTTTTTGTAATTCCACATCCAGGCTCGGACCTGCCATAATTCTTTTGTAATGATTGTAAACTGCAACTGACAATACCTTTTTCGCCTGTTCCTGTCCGATGACATATTCATCCAGAAAAGCCTTCATTTCCTCCGGCTTTAACAAATTAATGTCCGGGCTTACGGCGTCGTCGTAATCCTGCATTTCTTCTTCAATGATCTCATTACAGATATCGATACATGCATCACAGATATATATGCCGTCCGGCCCCGAAATCAGTTTGTGTACCTGGTCCTGTGTCTTACCGCAAAAAGAACAGCGTACTTTGTCATTCAGATTCATTCTTCCTGCCATCTATTTACTCCTGCAACCTTTACTGTCTATTTGAAATTACCGCATCAATCAGGCCATACTCCACAGCCTCGTTTGCGGACATAAAATTGTCTCTCTCTGTATCAGCGGCAATTACTTCATACGGTTTCCCTGTATTTTCAGCCAAAATCCGATTCAGACGTTCTTTGGTCTTAAGAATATTTTCAGCTGCAATCTGAATATCCGTAGCCTGACCTTTTGCGCCGCCGGAAGGCTGGTGAATCATAATTTCCGCATTTGGGAGCGCAAAACGTTTCCCTTTTGCACCGCCGGCGAGAAGAAATGCTCCCATGCTTGCAGCCAGTCCGATGCAGATGGTTGAAACGTCGCATTTGATGTACTGCATCGTATCATAAATTGCCAATCCTGCCGTCACTACGCCGCCCGGTGAGTTAATGTATAACTGAATATCCTTTCCCGGATCTTCAGATTCCAAAAACAGGAGCTGTGCAACGGTAAGGCTTGCCGTTGTCTCATTTACTTCCTCTCCGAGAAAAATGATTCTATCTTTCAGGAGTCGGGAATAAATATCATAATTCCTTTCTCCCCTGCTTGTCTGTTCTACAACATAAGGTACTAAACTCATATAATGCCTCCTTTAAAAAATATTCAAGACTCGCTCGCGAGCCTCGCGCGGTATTCGTCCGCTTTGCCCGCAGGGCTTTTGTTTCA
>CAZGMH010000107.1:5099-7842 GCA_964526765.1 uncultured Eubacterium sp. | reverse complement strand
AAAATCGGCGCTGGTAACGTCATAAAGAAAGAATTTATGACGTTACCTATAAATATTGAAAAATACTACTCCGAAAAATAAGTATGTTCTGATATTCTCTCTTTGTTTTTATAATAAACCCGTGGAATCCGCTTTCCCAGGTCACAGGCAAATTCATAGTTGAACCGCCCGGACAGATCACCCAGTTCTTCCATAGTGATATTCTTTCCTCCATCCGCACCGATCAATGTCACTTCATCCCCCACATTTACGTTTGCAATATGGGACACATCCACCATAAACTGATCCATACAGACTCTTCCGCAGATAAAAGCTTTCTGTCCATGTATCAATACATATCCCTGATTTGACAAAGAACGGGGATATCCATCGCCATATCCCACCGGAATCGTCGCAATCCTCTGGACGCCGTTCACACAATAGGTTCCTCCATAGCTGATCAGGCGTCCCTCTTCCAGCTCCTTTACATGCGCAACATGGCTTTTCAGGGACAATATCGGTTTTAAGTCAATATTTTCTTTGATAACCTTATCCGAGGGCCACAGTCCATAGAGGATAATGCCCGCTCTGACAAGATTAAAATTATATTGGGGCAAATCCACAATTCCGGCGCTGTTTGAAATATGGTGGATCGGGATATCCACCCCCCGGTCAAAAAGCCAGCCAATCATTTTTTCGTAACAATCAGCCTGACGCCTCGTAAATGTCTTATCCGTTTCGTCCGCTTTTGCAAAATGGGAAAAAATTCCCTCCATCATAATATTCGGGAGTTTTGCGATCCGTGCAATCTCATCTGCACTTTTTTCCGTAATCTGAAAACCAATCCGGCTCATTCCGGTGTCCAGCTTGATATGAACGTTCAGCATTTTTTTCTGTTTTGCCGCCGCTTCGGAGAGAAGTTTTGCGGTCTCATAGGAAAAGACTGCCGGACGAAGATTAAGCTGTACAAGTTCCTCATACTGTTCCGGAAATGTATATCCCAAAATTAAAATCGGTTTTTTATAACCGTGATTTCTTAAAATCCTTCCTTCCTCCACTGTCGCAACCGCATATCCCCAGATATCCTCCCTCTGCTCCAGTATTTTTGCGAGGGCAGCAGCTCCGTGACCATATCCGTCCGTTTTGATAACCGCCATAATCTTTGTCTTTGATTGGATGCACTGTTTAATTTCATCCAGATTATGTTCAAATGCATCCAGGTCAATGTCTGCACGCACTCTGCTGTAGTTTTCCATTTTTACGCTTCCTTCTTTCAATCTCTCACTGCATCTTTTATTCCCGCCACAATATCTGACGCCATAAGCCCCCGCTTTCCGACGCGCCCTGCCGCGCAGTCTCCCGCCATGCCGTGTATCAGCGCTCCCAGCGGCGCCGCCTCCTTCGGCGGAAGCTTCTGGCCCAGCAGCGCGCCGATAATGCCTGTCAGGACATCTCCCGAACCCGCTGTAGCCATCCCGTGATTTCCGGTCGTATTGATATAGCAGAATCCCTCCGGTATGGCTGTTACAGTTCTGGCATCCTTCAGAACGGTAATCACATGATATGCGTCCGCAAAATTCCTTGCAGTCAAAATCAGGTTCTGCTGTATTTCGGGGACGGTCAAACCGCAAAGTCTCGCCATTTCCCCAAGATGCGGCGTCACAATGACCTGCGCCGCCGTCTTATGCAGCCATTCCCTATGAGCCGAAACAAGATTCAGCGCATCCGCATCCAGCACACATGGGACATTTGCGTATTTCAAAACGGCTGATACCATTTGTTCTGCCTGTTTCTGTGTACCAATGCCCGGACCGGCCGCCACTGCATCCGCCCAGGGAAGCAGTTCCCTGACATAATCCTCCATATCCGTATCTTCCTGATAGGTGGACAAAACTGCTTCCGGCACCAGATTTTGTATAATCTGCCGGTTTTCCTTTGGCGTTACAATCCTGACAAGCCCCGCCCCGGAAGCATAGGCGGCTTTTGCCGAAAAAGCTGCCGCTCCCGCCATATTACAGGAACCTGCAAAAATCAGAATTTTTCCGTAGCTGCCTTTATTGGAATAGGCGCTGCGCTTCGGCAGAAGAGACAGGTCAGTGTTTTCATATGTTCCCGCTTTCGGACGAATCTCAAAGAGACTGTTCTCATCAATTCCGATATCCTTTACCACTACCTCGCCGGAAAGCTCCGCTCCCGGATAAAGCATCTGCCCAATTTTTGCAAAGCCGAAAGTAACCGTCAAATCCGCCCGGAACGCGACTCCCATAACCGCTCCGCTGTCTGCAGACAGTCCGGAGGAGATATCAATCGCTGTCTTATATCCGGGCATCTCATTCATACGGCAGATTAAATCCGCATAATTTCCTCCGATATCTCTGCACAATCCGATTCCAAACAGGGCGTCCACGATTATATCATAGCGTTTGTCCGGAAGTTCCCGATAAATCGGGATTTGATAATTCTTTGCAATCGCAAGCTGGCGTCCCGCCTCCACACTGCATTTTTCCTCTTTTCCCGGAAACAAAATATCCACCCTGTACCCTTTCAGGTACAGGAGCCGTGCAATCGCCAGACCGTCTCCCCCGTTATTTCCTGTGCCGCACACTGCAAGCACCGCCGTATCTGTATCCGGTTTTACCCTCGTAATTTCCCAGACGGCGGCAAGAGCTGCCCGCTCCATCAAAACTGCCGAAAGCATTCCGTATCTCTGCATTGTATTTTCATCACATTGTTTCATTTCCCTGCTGTCCAACAAATATTTCAC
>CAZGMH010000107.1:0-4999 GCA_964526765.1 uncultured Eubacterium sp. | reverse complement strand
ATAAAACGATGATACGCCTTGCCGGAGGCAAAGCGTATCTGGCTGTAAAAATACACGCTCCGTGTTTTTTACATTAATCTCTCTGTTTTCGCACAATATTATATGACAACTGCATTAAACTATCCGATAAATGAACATTTTCTACGACGACGTCATCCGGAAGCTCCAAATCAAGATGCGCAAAATTCCATATTGCGCGAATCCCCAGTTCTACAAGTAAATCTGCCGCCTGCCCCGCTTTTTCCTTCGGCATGGTCAAAACAGCGATATCTACTTTATTATTTTTGATAAATTCCGGAAGTTCTTCCATCATATGTATCTCGATTCCCCGGACGGACAATCCCGCCAATGCCGGATTCACGTCAAACAAACCGGTTATGACAAAACCACGTTTTTCAAATTTTACATAATTTGCCAATGCCTGTCCCATATTTCCGGCGCCGACTACAATAATATTGTGCTGCCGGTCAAGACCGAGAATTTTTCCAATCTCTTCATAGAGATATTGTACATTGTAGCCATATCCCTGTTGTCCAAATCCTCCAAAGTTATTCAGATCCTGACGGATTTGCGACGCAGTAACTTTCATCCTTACACTCAGTTCATTGGAAGATATGCGTTCTACGCCTTCATCCAACAATTCTTCAAGATACCGGTAATAGCGCGGCATACGGCGAATTACTGCCTGTGAAATTTCTTTTTGCATTACAATACTCCTCTACTGACAAACAAAGTATTTGCAATTTTGCTCATCAACTTAACATATTCTGCTAAGAACTATTATATACACAGATTTCTTTTTTGTCAATTTTTTATCAATCAGAACCCAGATTTTCCCATTTTTCATACAAAATATCCAATTGTTCCTGAATGGAAACCTGCTCATGATGCAGCTCTCCCAGTTTTGCGGAATTGGTGGCGACTTCCGGCCTTCCAAACTCCTCCTCTATCTGTGCCATCCTCTCTTCCAGACGTTCGATTTCTTCTTCTGTTTTTCGTATCTGATTCTGGATTTTCCGCAGTTTTGCCTGCTCCTCCTTCTGGGATTTCCAGTCCGCCTTTCCCTCGGACACAGCCGCGAAGGACATGTCTTTCTGCTCCGCGGCCGGGCTTAAATAAACCTGCTCGTTCGCTTCCTTTTTCTCCAGATAATAGTCATAATTTCCAATATAATTTATGATACGCTGCCCTGTCAGGTTCAAAATTCTGGTTGCCGTCTTGTTAATGAAATAACGATCATGTGAGACAAACAGTACCGTTCCCTCATAATGGTTCAGGGCGGATTCCAGAATTTCCTTTGACGTAATATCCAGGTGGTTGGTCGGCTCATCGAGAATGAGAAAATTTGCTTCCGAGAGCATAAGCTTCGCCAGCGAGAGGCGTCCCCGCTCCCCGCCGCTTAAATCGCTCACCCGTTTAAACACGTCTTCGTCCGTGAAAAGAAAAGCTGCGAGCACATTTCGGATTTTTGTCCGGGTCAGCTTCGGATAATCATCCGCGATTTCTTCCATCAGCGTTTTATCCATATGGAGAACCTGATGCTCCTGATCATAATATCCGATTTTCACATTCGTTCCAAGCCGGATACTGCCGTCATCCGCATCCACTTTTTCATTTAATATCTTTAAAATCGTTGTCTTTCCGGCGCCGTTCTGTCCGATCAGGGCCACGCGCTCTCCACGTTTGATTTCAAAGGAAATATCCCGAAAGAGCAGTTTATCGTCATAGGACTTTGCCAGATTTTCCACACTCAGCACATCATTCCCGCTGATGACAGAGGGTGTCAGGGTGATATGCATTTTGGAGTTCTCCTCCTGGGGTTTTTCCAGCGCCTCAATCTTCTGAAGCTGTTTTTCCCGGCTCTCCGCCCGCTTAACAGACTTCTCCCGGTTAAAGGACTTCAGTTTTTCGATTACTTCCTCCTGACGCCTGATTTCCCTTTGCTGATTGTAATATGCTTTCAGCGCATCCTCCCTGACCTTTGCCGCTTTTTGGGCGTATGCAGTATAATTGCCCTCGTAAACCGCTGATCTGTGCATACTGATCTCCACAATCTTCGTCACAATCCGATCCAGAAAATACCGGTCATGGGCAACAATCACAACAGCGCCCTTATAATTCATCAAAAAAGTTTCCAGCCAGCTAATCGACTCGATATCCAGATGGTTGGTCGGCTCATCCAGCAGTATAATGTCCGGATGGGATACGAGCAGCCTCGCCAGGGATACACGGGTTTTCTGCCCGCCGGAAAGCTCATCACAGCGTTTTGAAAATTCTGCTTCCGAAAATCCCAGACCCTTTAAGACGCCGGACACTTCACTCCGGTAAGCATAGCCGTCCCGCGCCTCAAATTCATGGAGCAGCTTATGATATTCCTCCAGAAAACTTTCCATTTCTTCCCTCGGAATGTTCTGCATCCGCTCCTCCATCTCCCGGATGCGCGCCTCCATGTCAATAAGCTTCCGTTTCCCTTCCAGCGCCTCGTCATAAATCGTCTTTTTTCCGTCTACCTCCTGATGCTGTGCGAGATATCCGATTGTCTTGCCCTTTGCCAGAATGACATTCCCCTCATCAGGCATTATTTCCTGCATGATGATTTTCAGCAGCGTGGATTTGCCCGCGCCGTTAATGCCCACAATGGCTGCTTTTTCCTGCTCCTGCACATGGAAAGATACGTTCCGCAAAACGGACTCCACTCCAAAGGATTTGCTGATATTCTGACATGCTAAAATCATAATGGTTTTTCTCCTTTACTCTGCAGCATGTCACTCAAGAACCCTCCGGTTCTTTTGTTTATGCGTACATTGCTTCCAGATTTGAGCGGATTGCCCTGATGAAATCAAAACTGTTCAAAACAGCAGGATTCTCAATTTCCGTAATCAACGCCAAATCTTTTGTCATTTTACCAGATTCTATTGTATCAATACAAGCCTTTTCCAGATTATCTGCAAACTTCATCAGCTCCGGCAGTTCATCCAGTTCTCCGCGCTTGCGCAGCGCGCCTGTCCATGCAAAAATGGTTGCGACAGAATTGGTGGAAGTTTCCTCACCCGCCAGATGCTTATAATAGTGTTTCATAACCGTCCCGTGGGCAGCCTCATACTCGTATACACCCGAAGGGGATACAAGCACGGAAGTCATCATTGCCAGGGAACCGCAGGCAGAGGATATCATATCGCTCATGACGTCTCCGTCATAGTTTTTGCACGCCCAGATATAACCGCCTTCAGACTTCATAACGCGGGCTACCGCATCATCAATCAATGTGTAAAAATATTCAATTCCGACAGCATTAAACTGAGCCGCATATTCCGCATCATAAATATCCTGGAAAATATCTTTAAACGTGTGGTCATATTTTTTTGAAATTGTGTCCTTGGCTGCAAACCACAAATCCTGTTTTGTATCCAGCGCATATTTAAAACAGCTTCTCGCAAAGCTCTCAATGGATGCACAGATATTGTGCTGTCCCTGCACGACTCCTGCCCCTGTGAAATTGTGTACGGTTTCTCTCGTCTCGGTTCCGTCCTCTGCGGTATAGACAAGCTCTACTTTTCCCGGCCCCGGAATTTTCATCTCCACTCCCTTATATACGTCGCCATATGCATGGCGGGCAATGGTAATCGGTTTTTTCCAGTTCTTTACACATGGGTCGATACCTTTTACTTTAATCGGCGTGCGGAATACCGTTCCGTCTAAAATGGCACGGATCGTCCCGTTCGGGCTCTTCCACATTTCCTTTAAATCATATTCTTTTACGCGGGCTGCATTTGGAGTGATTGTGGCACATTTTACCGCAACTCCGTATTTTTGGGTGGCATATGCCGAATCAAATGTTACCTTGTCGTCTGTCTCGTTTCTGTGCTCCAGGCCAAGGTCATAATACTCTGTCTTTAAATCAATAAAAGGGAGCAGTAATTCATCTTTAATACTCTGCCAGAGAATGCGGGTCATCTCATCTCCGTCCATCTCAACTAAGGGTGTCGTCATTTTGATTTTTTCCATGATAAATTCCTCCGGTTTTTAATTATTTTTATTTCAACACATTATCCCATCCGCACTGATCGATATTTTCAATAGTCCGCATAATATGTGTGTTAGCCAGCATCCGGGCTTTTTCGCTGTCGTGCGCTTTGACCGCCTCCGCAATCATCCGGTGCTCGTCATTGGATTTTTCAGAGCGTTCCCTGGACTTTAATGTCGCCCGGCGGACACGCTGTACATAATGATGATAATCGCTGAGCACACTGCCAAGCACTTTGCTGCCGGACGCCTCATACAGCTTCTCATGAAACTTGTTATCCAGCGCAAATACCTGATCGCTGTGTCCTTTTGACACATGAAATTCCGTCAGATATACGATTTCTTCCAACTCCTCAATCTGTTCCGGCGTGGCATTGACTGCCGCCCACTTCGCACACAGCCCCTCAAGGACCGAACGGATTTCATATATATCAATTAAGTCCTGTTTGGAAAGGCCTACCACATGGGCGCCTTTGTTCGGCGTAATCGTAACCAGCCCCTGCAGCTCCAACTGACGCAATGCTTCCCGCACCGGCGTACGGCTTACCCCGAGCTCATCCCCAATGGTTTTTTCCTTTAATTCTTCATCAATTGCATACTTTCCTGAAAGAATATCTTCCTGCAATTTGTGAAACACTTTTCCGCTAAGAGAATGATTCTCCTCCATCACGCTGTTTCCTCCCTGATCAAAGTACAATATTTAATTCCTTGCAGCATTCCGTAATCTTCACTACAAGCTCATTGTCTGTCAATACCGTCACACGCCCCTCATCATACTGTTGATCCACCCAATCCTTAATCCGGTGGACAAGTTCGGAGTTTTTATCGACGCGCCGCTCCTCCTCCAGACGGTAATACGTATTAATCCAGTGGGCGATTCCCGCAAGGCCGGATGTGTTTGACACGGAAACAAGCGCCGGGCGCTTTAAAAATTTTTCCGTATCAAAAATATTATAGATTTCTTCGTTTTTCAGCA
>CAZGMH010000106.1:0-7845 GCA_964526765.1 uncultured Eubacterium sp. | reverse complement strand
GTAATACCCAATCACTTAATGAGGTGTTGTCGAATTTAGTGATTGTGGTATCATAAATTTGCGAAATAATATAATTGGTAGTATGATAAATATTATGAAAACCAATAAGACGATTATCACCAGATATAAATTAAATAACAACGGACTTCCTCTGCGTCTTGCTCTTGTAACCGATCTGCATGAGCGCGCTCCCAAACCGGTATTGGATTTTTTGAAACAGGAGAATCCGGACTTAATTCTGATTGCCGGTGATTTGTTGGAGCGGAATGAGGAGGGAATGAGCGAATGGACGAGAGAACTGATGGATGAATGGCAGGGAATCAAAAGGCGCGGCCGGGCATCCTCGGCGCTGCGGAAAATTATTTATCAGTTTTCCGAACTGAGAGAAAAAACCAGGCACCCCGAAAATGCATATGAGTTTCTCCGTCAGGCAGGGCGGATAGCGCCTGTTTACTATTCGGTGGGCAATCATGAATGGTACTATGTGGAGGCAGATTACAAATTATTTCAGGAAAATCACATCCATCTCTTAGACAACATAGACGTGAAAATTTCAACGGCGCGGGGAATAGTCCGCATCGGCGGTTTGTCCACACGATATGATCTGGAGTGGCTGGAGCGGTTTTCAGGGAAAGAGGGCTATAAGATATTACTGTGTCATCACCCGGAATACTATGACCGCTATATCAGGGGGACAAAACGGGATACTTTCGATCTGGTTTTATCCGGTCATGTTCATGGCGGGCAGTGGAGAATATTTGGAAAAGGTATTTTTTCTCCCGGACAGGGGTTATTGCCAGAATATTCTCATGGAATATATGATAAAAAATTAATCGTATCCGCCGGACTGTCGAACACGATAAAAATTCCCCGTTTCGGCAATCCGTGTGAACTGGTGATAATTGAAATTTAGGTTTGTTTAAGTTGTCGGATCAGGGAGAATATCACGGCATGTCATGCCGTCAGGGTATGTGAGAAAGAGAATTTGAAAAAAGTCATTGCACAACCGATACAACTATGCTATGATAAAAATAACTTCAGAAAGAAATGCGTGAGAAGATGAGTCGAGCAACAAAAGCCATGAGAAATGGTTTTCGTTTGTTTGGCTTTTTTATCTTTATAAGGTTTGTGGGCAGGTCTTTTGAAATTACTATTTTTAAAGGAAAGGAAGCAAAAACAATGTATGACGTAATCATTATTGGCGCGGGGGTGACCGGAAGCGCAGTTGCGAGGGAATTATCCCGCAAGAAACGCAGAGTAGCCGTACTGGAGAGGTGCAGCGATATCTGCGAGGGCACGTCCAAGGCAAACAGCGGTATTGTCCATGCGGGTTTTGACGCAAAGCCGGGCTCTTTGAAAGCAAAAATGAATGTGGAAGGCAGCCGCCGTATGGAAGCGCTGTCAAAAGAACTGGATTTTTCCTACAGGAGAAACGGGTCTATCGTCCTTTGCTTTGATGAAAATGATATGGACAAACTGCAGGATTTGATGGATAAGGCTCAGGCGAACGGTGTGGAAGGCTGTAAAATCCTGACAGGAGATGAAGTGAGGGCGGTGGAACCGCAGATCACCGAAAAAGCAGTTGCAGCGCTTTACGCACCGGCGGGAGGAATCGTATGTCCTTTTGGACTGACGATTGCGCTGGCAGAAAATGCCTGTACCAATGGCGTTGAATTTTTTCTGAACCAGGAAGTGACAGCAATTGAGAAAAGAGAGAACGGATATCTGGTGCGTACCGGCGATTCTGAGTATGAGACAAAGGTGATTGTGAATGCGGCGGGCGTCTATGCGGATCGGATGCACAATATGGTGAGCCGGGATAAGATAGAAATTATCCAGAGAAAAGGCGAATATTGCCTGATGGATAAAAAAGCGGGAAAATTCGTGTCCCACACGATTTTTCAGCTTCCGACCAAATATGGAAAAGGCGTTCTGGTGACACCGACGGTTCACGGAAATCTGATGGCGGGACCAACGGCGACGGATATCCCGGATAAAGAGGGCGTCAACACGACGGCGCCGGAAATCGCCGATTTGCTGCAGCGCGCAAAGCTGAGTACACCGGCGCTGCCTGACAGACAGGTAATCACCTCATTTGCGGGACTTCGCGCCCACACAGAGAAGGATGATTTCATTATTGAGGAAGTAAAAGATGCTCCGGGCTTTATCGACGTGGCAGGTATCGAGTCACCGGGACTTACAAGCGCACCGGCAATCGGAGCTTATGTGGCGGATATGATTCAGGAGATGATTCCTGCGGAGGACAACCCGGATTTTAACCCGGTTCGCAAAGGAATCGTGTGCATGGAAGAAGCTGCGCTGGAAGAAAAACAGGAATTGATTGCAAAAAATCCGGCATATGCAAATGTCATCTGCCGCTGCGAGATGGTGACGGAGGGAGAAATCCTTGATGCGATCCACCGCCCTCTGGGAGCAACTACGCTGGACGGCGTAAAGCGCAGAACAAGAGCCGGAATGGGGCGATGTCAGGCTGGCTTCTGTTCTCCAAAGACAGTGGAAATTCTGGCGCGGGAGCTTGGCAGGGATATGAGTGAAATCTCAAAAATGGGCGGAAAGTCCACCTTCCTGACCGGATATAACAAGGAGGATGTGTAAGATGAAGACAGATATAGCCATTATCGGGGGAGGCCCTGCGGGTCTGGCGGCAGCTATTGCGGCGAGAAAAGCGGGTATTCAGGACATTTTGATCCTTGAGCGGGACAATGAGCTGGGAGGTATTTTAAATCAGTGCATTCACAATGGATTCGGCCTGCATACATTTAAAGAAGAACTGACAGGGCCGGAATATGCGGCGCGTTATATCAGACAGGCAAAGGAACTTGAGATTCCTTATCTGCTGCGCACGATGGTCGTTGATATCAGCCGGGATAAAAAAATTACATGTATGAATCGTGAGAGAGGAATGTTTGTCGTTGAGGCAAAGGCAATTATACTGGCGATGGGCTGCAGGGAACGCCCGAGGGGAGCCCTCAACATTCCGGGATACCGCCCGGCAGGAATTTATTCTGCGGGTACGGCACAGCGGTATGTCAATATCGAGGGCAGAATGCCGGGGAAAAAGGTTGTGATCTTAGGTTCCGGTGATATCGGCCTGATTATGGCGAGAAGAATGACCTTTGAGGGAGCGGAAGTTCAGGTTGTAGCGGAGCTGATGCCATATTCCGGCGGTTTGAAGAGAAATATCGTGCAGTGTCTTGACGACTACGGAATCCCATTGAAACTGAGCCATACGGTAGTGGATATCCGCGGAAAAGAGCGCGTAGAGGGAGTCACCATTGCAAAAGTGGATGAGAATTTAAAACCGATTCCGGGCACGGAAGAATATTATGAATGCGATACATTGCTTCTCTCCTGCGGTTTGATACCGGAAAATGAGCTCTCTGACAAATTGGGGGTTCAGATTCATCCGGTTACCTCCGGCCCGGTTGTAAATGAGAGCCTGGAGACGAATGTGGAGGGCGTATTTGCCTGCGGAAATGTGCTTCACGTACATGATCTGGTGGATTATGTGTCCGAGGAGGCAAACAACGCAGGAACCTTTGCGGCGGACTATGTGAAAGGCAGTATGGCAGCCTCCGAAAAGGAAATTACTTTCCGTCCGGAGGGCGGCGTCCGCTATACAGTTCCGGCTACATTGTGTGTGAACCGTATGCAGGACAAACAGATCGTACGTTTCCGGGTGGGAAATGTTTTCAGGGACAGCTATTTGTGCGTTTACTATGATGACAAATGCATGATGCGCATGAAAAAACGTGTCATGGCTCCGGGGGAGATGGAGCAGATTATTCTTCAAAAGGCAAAGCTTCAGGAATATGGCGACATTTCTTCGATTACAATCCGTATTGAACAGGAGGAAGCATGATGGAACAAAAAGAATTGATCTGTATCGGATGCCCGCTGGGCTGTAATCTGACCGTTCAGATGGAGGACGGCAAAGTTGTATCCGTCAGCGGAAATACATGCAGACGGGGGGATGATTACGCGAGAAAAGAAATGACCGATCCAAGAAGGATTGTTACCTCCACAGTGCGCGTGACCGGGGGGAGGCTTCCGGTGGTATCGGTAAAAACCGCATCGGATATCCCGAAAAACAGGATTTCCGAGTGTCTTGCCCAGTTAAAATATGTGGAAATTCCGGCTCCGGTAAAAATCGGGGATATTGTCCTTGAAAATGCAGCCGGAACGGGAATCGCAATGATAGCAACAAAAGATGTAGATTCGCAGTGAATGAAGAGGAGAAATTATGGCGGGAAAATATATTATGGCATTGGATCAGGGAACAACCAGTTCCAGATGTATTTTGTTTGACAAAACCGGAAATATCTGCAGCATGGCGCAGAAGGAGCTGACGCAGATTTATCCGCAGCCGGGCTGGGTGGAGCAGAATCCGAGGGAAATCTGGTCATCCCAGCTATCGGTTCTGACAGAAGCGATGGCGGGCGTCGGCGCGGGAACAGACGAAATTGCCGGAATCGGCATTACCAATCAGCGGGAGACCACGATCGTGTGGAACCGGCATACGGGAGCGCCGGTGTATAACGCAATCGTCTGGCAGTGCCGCAGGACAGCGGAGCGCATCGACGAGCTGCGGGAAGAGAAATTTGACGAATTGATCCGGGAGCACACCGGATTGATTGCGGATGCTTATTTCAGCGCAAGCAAGATTGCCTGGATTCTGGAACATGTCGAGGGAGCCAGAGAGCAGGCGCAGGCGGGGGATTTGCTGTTCGGGACAGTTGACACATGGCTGATCTGGAATCTGACCGGGGGAAAAGTGCATGTAACGGATTATTCCAATGCTTCCAGAACGATGCTTTTCGACATACATAAATGCTGTTGGGATAAGGAAATCCTGCAAAAATTTAATATTCCCGAATCAATGCTCCCGGAGGTGAAATCCTCAAGCTGTATTTACGGATATTCCGATGCGGGAATCCTTGGCGGGGAAGTCCCGGTTTCCGGCGCTGCCGGGGACCAGCAGGCAGCGCTGTTCGGACAATGCTGTTTCGAGAAGGGAGAAGTAAAGACTACATATGGAACCGGATGTTTTCTTCTGATGAATACGGGAACAGAGCCGATTTCTTCACGGAGCGGGCTGCTCACCACCATTGCGGCAAGTGTGGGAGACGAGGTGGAATATGCACTGGAGGGCAGCGTGTTCGTGGCAGGTGCGGCGGTTCAATGGCTGAGGGACGAGATGCGTATGATTAAAAACGCGCGTCAGTCGGAGGAGTATGCGGATGAGGTTTGGAACACGAACGATGTATATGTGGTGCCTGCATTCGCCGGTATGGGAGCTCCCTATTGGAATCCTTATGCGAGAGGTACTATTGTGGGTATTACCCGCGGCTGCAAAAAGGAACATTTTATCCGGGCGACACTGGAATCCATTGCGTATCAGGCTTATGATGTCATTCATGCCATGGAGGAGGACGCCGGAGTAGAACTGGCATCCCTGAAAGTGGATGGCGGAGCCAGCGCGAACAATATGCTGATGAAGTTTCAGGCGGACATTTCAGGAGCCGCAGTACACAGACCGAAATGCATTGAGACAACAGCTCTGGGAGCTGCTTATCTGGCGGGGCTTGCCGTGGGCTACTGGAAGGATAAGGATGAAATTCGCAAAAACTGGAATCTTGGAAGAAGCTTTGAGCCTGCGATGGAAGAAGAAACGCGCCAAAAATTGTTAAAAGGCTGGAAACGCGCCGTGCGCTGTGCGCTTGCCTGGGCAGATGATGCGGAGTAGATAACAAAATATATATAAGTTCAGCCCTTTTATTCACAAGAAAGTTTGCGAATAAAAGGGCTTTTCTGTCTGCCGGGCGTAAACAGCGTTTTGCCCATATGGGAATTAACGGATGATTCGCTCAGTTTTTGCTGTAAAATTCGTTAATTCCGTCAAAAAATGCCTGAATATTTTCCCACGGAGAAAGAGGAGGAATATCGCATCCGGAAGAAACGACAAAGTTTGGATAAGAGCCGCATCTTTCCAACAATTCGATGGTTGCAGACTTTACGGATTCCGGTGTCCCATTGCGGAACTGACCCGCAGGGTCCACATTTCCCATAGCAACAATATTGGATGGGATTTTCGGCATCATGTCCGCCATATCAATGGCATTTCCAAAATGCATCATGCGGCATCCGTTTTCAACGATGGAATGAATCTGCTGGACAGTACAGTTACCGCAGTTGTGATACCCTACAAGGAATTCGTCGGTCTGGGTTGCAGCAACAATTTTCTTTACATATTCACAGGAAAATTCCTCCTCCAATGACGGGGAGAGAAGGCCGGCGAGGGGTTCTGCCATCAGCACGCCGTTTGCACCGACCGCCTTGTAAGCGTTGATATAATTAATCAGGAACTCGCTCACTTTTTCTAAGACGGTATGTACCATGTCCGGCTCATCATAGCAGTAAATCATTGCCTCGGATACATCCATCAGCCTTCCGGCAAGGGAGAACGGACCGATTACGCCTGCGAATACCGGGCGGTCCTCAATCAGTTTTACGGATTTTTCAATCGCGTCAATATAAATCTGTGTACGTCCGGCTCCGATTTCCGGCACCTTCAGAGCATCTGCATCCTCCTCGGAATTTACGATGCTTCCGGTTACAGTGGGAACTTCGTCATCGGAAAAATGAACGGTGGAGCCAAAAGCTTCCGCTTCAAGGGATAAATCCATCATGCTGACGGATGCGGCGGCTTCCGGTGTGGAGTCAGCGACAATTTTCATTGCCTGTGCCTGCAGATCGCTGGAGGAGATTAATTCTTTTACTGTAATCCCCATTTTCTGAATAGCCGGAAAGGATAATACAAGGAATCCCTTTTTCTGCTCTGCCGCCAGTATTTCATCAACCCAATTCATCATGTTTCTTTTCATAGTATGATTCTCCTTTTTGAATTTTATAAATCGGTCTTGGCTGTTAAAGTCATTATATTGGAAAAAAACTGCATTTTCTCAGAGGAATCCGTATAGAATTTGTAATAATTTTGTGTGGTTTTTCGGATTTTGGGCATAAATTATAAAAAAGGCTGGAAATGGAATGTATCAGTTGACAGGGACAGGGCTTGCTGACTTTGCAATGTGCAGAATCGGTATGCCCTATTTTTATGGTTCAAAAATAACGTACGGGGTTTTGACAGAAGAATTTATGAATGAAATGCATGAAAAGTTTCCGGGACTGGTGGATGATGCTTATATGGAAAAAGCGTGGGAAACGGGGCAGGTTGGGAAGATTAATGTGGACTGTTCCGGTCTGATTGGAGCCTACCGTGGAAGGGAACGCAGTTCATCTCAGCTTTATGCCTCTGCCTATATGCGCCTGCCGGTAAAAGAAATAGAAGCTTTTGCTGTCGGAACCGTATTATGGAAACAGGGTCATGTGGGAATTTATGTCGGAATAAGAAGGGGAAACAGGTGCTGTGTGGAAGCCAAAGGGATTAATTACGGAACTATAATATCGAAAGTGGAGGATACGGACTGGAAAGCGGGATTGACATTTTCAGATTTAAAATATGAATATCAAAGAAAAATCTGTGGAACCTGGAAAGGGGAAAATCCATATATGGAGCCCGTATTTCCGGTTATGCATCCAAAGCGGGCTGCGAAATGCAGAGGCAGAAAAACCGTTACCTGCGGCGAGGGTGTGCGCTGGCTGCAATGGGAATTAAAAGAAGCCGGATATATGGTAAGGACAGACGGTATTTTTGGAGATGAGACAGAGGAAGCAGTTATTGCTTTCCAGACGTCCTGTGAATTGACGCCGGATGGGATTGCTGACAAAACGATTCGGGATTACTTAACGGTCGACTGTTAAATT
>CAZGMH010000105.1:0-7869 GCA_964526765.1 uncultured Eubacterium sp. | reverse complement strand
AAACAATAAAGACCGCCGCTTCCGCACGGCGATCTTATTTATCATTGTTCCTTAAATACAATTTCATCCGGATATGCCATTCCCAATTTGGATTTGGCGGTATCCTCCACATACTGCTCCGAGCCGACATATTCTTCCTGCTCCTGCAGTTCCTTTGAGCGTTCCTCTTCCTCCTGAAGCTGGACCTCCAGCTGTTTCTGCTGCTGCTTATATTCTTCATTTTTCCCATAAAGCCGCACGATCTGGACGGACAGGATCGCTGTCAATACCAGTACCATGCAGGAAATGCACACTTTACCGGCCCGATTCTGTTTTTTCTTCCCCGTTTTCCTTTTCCGCATATACAGTACCGCCTTCATCAGAGTTTACATAAGCCCATTTTAACTGCTTTACATACTTTTTTCAATCGTTTTTTCATAATACGCCTGTTTTTTTTCCACATCCGCCCCGCGCATTTCATTCCGCCGCCAAGTCTGCGCCCCGTGCGCTTCATTCCGCCGCCGAGCCTGCGCCCCGTGCGCTTCATTCCGCCGCCGAGCCTGCGTCCCGCAAACCGGAACGGCACAAACAATATTCCGGCAATTTTTGAAACAATTTTAACAGCAAACCGAAGGATCGCCGTCCCCGCCCGGACAACCCATCGGCTGCACCCGAGGCTGTAAACCAGCATTCCCGCAAATACCCCAAGTATGACAAACCCCCGTATGATCCCGTCATTCTGCCTGTACATGAAGTGAAAAAGCCAAAATGCGCTGCCTGCCCAAAAGAACATATCCTCTATTGCAATCCACACGGTTCCGTGCTTCGCCACCCGCCGGAAGATCCGGAACAGGTCATACACAAACAGCATCCCGATTCCCGCTGCCGCCGCCATCAGAAACAGCCTTGCCTGCCGGGGAATATCCTGATGAATCATCATTTAAACAGGCGGCTTAAGAGGGATTCGCCCTGCCTGCCGTTCTTCGCCATATCCGAATACTGCAGGGAATCTATTTTCCCCGATATATCCACCTCTCCTTTTTCTAACGTCAGGCGGTTCACATGCAGATCTGCTCCCCGGATCATAAGCATTCCCATATCTGTCTCAAGTAAAATTTCATTGACGTCAAAAGATAAAATATCCGATATTCCGTTCAGCACACAGGTTCCTCTGTTGGTCATAATTATTTTGTGCTGTCCGGACGCCTGTCTCTCTTCCATACAAAAAACCTCCCTCATTGATTTTATTATATGGGAGGTTTTGATAAATATGACACATCCGTCAAATATAACGAAACATTTCTTTTGCTTCTTCTTTTTTCGAAGTATCCGCAATCTGCAGGACTTCCACTTTTACGGATTTATTTCCAAATGCGATTTCTATCACATCGCCAACCTTAACGTTCAGCGAAGCCCTGGCGGGTTTGCCGTTTACCATGACGCGCCCCGCGTCACATGCCTCATTCGCTACCGTGCGGCGTTTGATGAGGCGGGATACTTTCAGAAATTTGTCTAACCTCATATTATTTCCTCCGAAAGAGCGATAATCCTAAATTGAGCCGCTTCCAAAACGGAAACGGCTCAGTTCTTATCAGCTTATGCGTTTACAATGTCCTTTAAAGCTTTTCCGGCTTTGAACTTCGGCGCTTTGGAAGCAGGAATATCAATGTAGTTACCTGTCCGCGGGTTTCTTCCGGTTCTAGCCGCACGCTCAGATACCTCAAATGTACCAAAACCTACTAACTGGATTTTATCACCGTTTTTTAATGTTTCTGCTACAACTTCTGTAAATGCTGCAAGGGCTTTCTCTGCGTCTTTTTTGGATAATTCAGCTTTTCCTGCAATAGCTGCTACTAATTCTGTTTTGTTCATTATTACGTCCTCCTGTAGAACCCAAATAGTTCAAATTGATTATCTGTTTTTCTTCATAGAATATTTATACTGGTTTTCCTCCTGTTTGTCAAGGTCTTTCTATTTGTCCCTCCACTAATATACAAAAAATTCACAATTAGCCGAGCATCGGCTCCACAATAGCCAGTACCGCAGCTCCCAAAGCCGCAGATTTCTCCTCTGCCGCCTCCATAGTGTCTGCTTTCACCCCGTAATAGAACTTCAATTTTGGTTCTGTACCTGACGGGCGGAAGCATACCCAGGCATTATCCGGGAGGTCGTAATAGAGTACGTTTGAGGATGGAAGTCCTGTCGGAGCCACCTCGCCTGTAACCATATCCGTAATCGTGTCTCTCTTGTAATCTCTTGCAGACAATACTTTTTCGTCTCCAATCTGAACCGGCGTATTTTCTCTCAGGGCAGTCATGATCGTCTGAATCTTCTCAAGGCCTTCGATTCCTTTTAAAGTAATTGATTTTACATCATCTTTATAGTATCCGTATTTCTCATAAAGTTCAATCATTGCATCCCACAATGTCTTGCCCTGGTTCTTATAGTAAGCGGCTGCCTCGCAAAGCGCCATAGAAGCAGCGACCGCATCCTTGTCACGGCAGTATGTTCCGGGCAGGCATCCATAGCTTTCTTCCATACCGAACAGATAGGTTCCGGTTCCCTGGGTCTCAAATTCCAGCATCTTACGTCCGATAAACTTAAATCCTGTCAAAACTTCATAAAGCTTTACGCCGTAATCTGCCGCGATCGCGTCCGCCAGATTCGTGGTAACAATGGATTTCACGAATCCTCCGTCAGCCGGAAGTCCGTATTTTTCTTTTCTCTGGCCAATCTCATAAGCTCCGATTAAGCATCCCGACATATTTCCTGTCAGAGAATGATACTCTCCTGTCTGCCGATCCTTTACATATACGCCGAGACGGTCTGCATCCGGGTCCGTTGCCAGGACCAGGTCCGCATCCAGCTCTTTTGCCATTGCAAGTCCCAGTGTAAAGGCTTCCTCTGCTTCCGGATTCGGATAACTTACCGTCGGGAATTCTCCATCCGGGAGCTCCTGTTCCGGAACTACATATACATGCTGAAAGCCCAGCTCTCTTAAAATTCTGCGCACCGGTATATTTCCGGTCCCGTGAAGCGGAGTATATACGATTTTCAGGGAATCCGCCGCCGCATCGATTGCTTCCTGGTTAAGAACCAGCTTTTTCAGCTCCGCAATATACGGATCGTCAATATTTGCCCCTATTACTTCATACAATCCCGCAGCGGCAGCGGCTTTCTCGTCCATAGTCTTAACGGCGGCATAATCTGTCACATTTTTTACTTCGTCCATGATACCGCTGTCGTGAGGCGGCGTAATCTGCGCCCCATCCTCCCAATATACCTTATATCCGTTATATTCCGGCGGGTTATGGCTTGCCGTGATGTTGATTCCGGCTGTACAGCCAAGATAACGCACTGCATAGGATAACTCCGGCGTCGGGCGGAGGCTTTCAAAAATATATGCCTTGATCCCGTTCGCTGCCAGGCAGAGAGCCGCCTCCTTTGAAAATTCCGGCGACATTCTTCTGGAATCATATGCGATCGCCACGCCCTTTGACTGCGCGCCGACTTTGATTATGTAATTTGCCAGGCCCTGCGTTGCCTTGCGCACGGTATAAACGTTCATTCGGTTTGTCCCGGCTCCGATCACCCCGCGAAGACCCGCCGTACCAAATTCCAGATCCATGTAAAAACGATCTTCTATTTCTTTTTCATTATCCGCGATCTTTTTCAGCTCGTCTTTTGTGGCTTCGTCAAAATAGGGATTGCCCAGCCATGATTCATATACTTCCCTGTAACCCATAGTAATTCCTCCTGAAATAATCAATATTTTAGGTTAGTATATCATATTTTTTTTTAAAAAGGAACTGTCTTTATAGGGAAAAGTCGGTAAATTTGCCGTAAATTTGCCGTTTTTCTGCGTTTTTTTGCCATTATTTTTCTGTTATCCGCCCTGATTGCGCCGCCGTCTCAGATCAGTTTTTCAAAGCCTTCCAGAAAACGGCTGCGCGATACGTTCCGGCGAATCTCTTTCGACAGCTTTTCCCTGTTTTTTCCCGAATCCCATACTTTGCTGGAATTGTAGTAATGATTTGCGATTTTCCAGAATTTCTCCGGATAGGAAAGCCGGTAGTATAAGCCCTGCAGATCCGTTTTCTTTAATTCATGCACCCGGCGGTATTCCCCGAGCATATCCATCCCCAGCCGTTCTTCCCACTCATATTTCTCCAGTATTTTTCTCATAAAATTCCCCAAATCTGAAATCTGGGCTCCCATACGGCTGCGCTCAAGATGAATGAGGGCCGGACCTGCGGACGTGAACAGAATATTATGCTGGTTGAAATCGCCGTGACAGATTCCAACCGTATAACCTCCGTCGTTCTCAGGATTGTCCTCGAGATATCTTATAACCTCCTCCGACTGCCGTCCGAAATCCGGAAAGCAGGACAGATACAGCCGCTCAAAATCACTCTTATCATGTCTTTTTAATATGAATTTTCTGATTTTGCGCAGCTCCCGGTCATGCTTTTTATATTCCTCACAAAGTCCTGAACTTCCTGACGCCATATTATGAAGATGGGGGCATTCGCCTGTCAGGCGCTCCCCCGTACAGATATCGTGGAATTTTGCCAGAAACGATACCGCCATCAAAATGTCCATCCGGTTTTTCACATCGCACTCTCTTCCCTTCATCCAGCGGTGCATCGTATAGGGCGTCCCGTCGGCGCCTTCCGTAATCAGATTTCCCTCTTTATTTTTAACCATATTATCGCATCGGATACCCTGTTCCTGCAGATAAGCGCCCAACCAGTATAAAAACTCCGCTTTTTCTGCGGAGCCGGAATATTCTTTCAGTGCGAACAAGCCCTGTTTTGCCTCGCAAATTAAAATTCCTCTTCCTTTATAAAAATTGTCTGTCTGCGGTTCCTGCTTTTCCAAAACCTGTTCCACCTGATAATACACAAAAACACCCCTTCACACGATTCAGATATTTAAATCATATGTCGAAGTGTTTTAAAGTATGCCCTGTGAATTTATGCGGGCAGAAGATTCTGCGGCTGTAAAAATAACCTCTATTTTTTCTGTCCGTATCCGCCCCGCGCAAATTTTTCCATCAGTTTTTCTTTCCGGTTCATTTCCGGTTCTTCCAATACGTCCTGCAGCATTTGATCTAAAACCAGCCCGATTTCTTTTCCTGGCTTCATCCCCTCCGCGATCAGGTCGGAACCGGTTACCGCAAGCTCTTTCAGGGAGAGGCATTGTTCCTTTTGGCGGATCTGCCGGTAAATGTATTCATACCGGTCTACATAAAGCAGTTTTTCCTGCTGCAAAAAGGTACTCTGCGCAAGAATATCCGCCCGTTTGACCGCAAAAAGCGCCGGATATAGTTCGGCGCCGTTCCGGTAAATTGCACGCCGGACATGCTTATCGCTCAGGGGCGGCCTGTCGTCATGAGCCCTCACCAGCGCCGCCACCCGCCAAATCGTATCGTTGTCAAATTTGAGCCTGCGCAGAATCTGTTTTGTCATCTCCGCGCCCATCTGGGGATGGCCGTGGAAATGATGAATCCCGTTTTTATCCTCTGTCCGGCAGGCAGGCTTCGCCACATCATGAAAAAGCATGGCAAGGCGCAGTATCCGGTCCGCGCGGATATTTTTCATGGACCGGATCGTATGCTCGCCGACCGTATAGATATGGTGGGGATTGTGCTGTTCTGTCCGCATCATGGCGGAAAATTCAGGCAGGATCACATCTGAAATACCGGTTTCATAGACGGTTTTCATCTCCTCCGGATGAGGGGATACGGCAAGCCTGACCAGCTCTGCCCGGATCCGCTCCGCACTGATTTTTGAAAGATTAGGAGCCATGCGCACAATGGCGCTTCTTGTGTCCTCCTCAATCCCGAATCCGAGCTGCGCCGCGAAACGCACTGCCCGGAGCATCCGCAGGGCGTCCTCCCCGAAACGCTCCTTGGCTCTGCCAACGCAGCGGATCACATGCCTTTGTAAGTCCCCGATCCCGTCAAAAGCATCTACCAGCCCGGTTTCCTCATTATATGCCATAGCGTTAATGGTGAAATCCCGGCGCTTTAAATCTTCCAGGAGATCAGATGTAAAAATCACGTTTTTCGGATGGCGGGCGTCCTCATATTCGCCGTCGATGCGGTAGGTCGTCACCTCAAATCCTTCCTTTTCCAGAAGAACCGTCACCGTACCGTGCTGAATACCCGTATCTACGGTCCGGGGAAAAATATCTTTTACCTGTTCCGGCTTTGCCGATGTCGTAATATCCCAGTCCTGCGGCGTCCGCCCCAATACGCTGTCCCTGACGCAGCCCCCGACGGCATAGGCGTCAAAACCATGCTTTTTCAATTCCCTGATAATTATATTCACTTTTTCCGGTAATTGAATCTTCATCCTTAAACCTCATTTGCCCGAACCGTCTTACGCTTAGTATGCCCGGCCCCAGTACACCAGTTTTTTCGCCGGTCTGCCGCAGCAAGCGCATACGTCGGATATCTGTTCCTGATCGTTAAAAGGCATACATCTCGATGTCGCCCCTGTCTCTTCTTTTATTTTATCCTCACACGCCTGATCGCCGCACCACATAGCGCGGATAAATCCGGGTTTATTTTCCACCGCATAACAGAATTCCCCGAAGCTGCGGGCGTCGCTGATATGGGCGTCCCGGTGTGCCTTCGCGCGCTCAAACATATCCTTCTGGATGGTATCCAAAAGCTGCGGGATCATCTGTTCCAGCTCATCCAGGGATACCGCAAGCTTCTCTCCCGTGTCCCGGCGGACTACAACGCACTGGTTCCGGGCGATATCTTTCGGACCAAGTTCCACACGGATTGGGATTCCGCGCATTTCCTGTTCCGAGAATTTCCAGCCCGGGCTCTTGTCAGAGCCGTCCAGTTTTGCACGGCACACCTTTCCGAGACGTTCCCTCACTTCATCCGCTTTCTCCAGCACGCCTTCCTTGCGCTGCTGAATCGGGATGACCATCACCTGTGTCGGAGCAATTTTTGGCGGAAGCACCAGACCGGAATCATCGCCATGTACCATGATGATCGCGCCGATCAAACGGGTGGTCATGCCCCAGCTCGTCTGGTGGACGTACTGAAGCTTGTTATCCTTATCTGTATACTGAATACCAAACGCTTTTGCAAATCCATCGCCAAAATTATGGCTGGTTCCCGATTGAAGCGCTTTTCCGTCATGCATCAATGCTTCAATCGTATAGGTAGCCTCGGCCCCGGCAAATTTTTCTTTCTCTGTTTTCTGCCCGCGGATAACCGGTATCGCCAATACTTCCTCACAGAAATCCGCATAAAGATTCAGCATCTGCACCGTCCTCTCTTCCGCTTCCTCCGCCGTCGCATGGGCGGTATGACCCTCCTGCCACAAAAATTCCCTGGAGCGCAGGAACGGTCTTGTCTCTTTTTCCCAGCGGACCACGGAACACCACTGATTATATACCTTCGGCAGGTCGCGGTAGGACTGGATATCGTTCTTATAAAAGTCGCAGAACAGCGTCTCGGATGTAGGGCGCACGCAGAGACGTTCCTGAAGCGGATTTAAGCCTCCATATGTGACCCATGCCACCTCCGGCGCGAAACCCTCCACATGATCCTTTTCCACTTCAAGCAGACTTTCCGGAATAAACAGGGGCATATATACATTTTCCACACCGGTCTCCTTGAACCGGCGGTCAAGCTCAGCCTGGATATTTTCCCATATAGCGTATCCTGCCGGTTTGATAACCATACAGCCCTTTACGCTGGAATAATCGATCAATCCGGCTTTCTTCACTACATCCGTATACCACTGGGCGAAATCCACGTCCATGGACGTAATGGCTTCCACTAATTTCTTTTCCTTTGTCATAATCATATCTCCTTCTTTATAATAATCTTTTCTATTCTGCAAATTCTCTCCTGCTTCT
>CAZGMH010000104.1:0-7991 GCA_964526765.1 uncultured Eubacterium sp. | reverse complement strand
TTATATTTAGGTTTGAAATTTAACGCATTTCATGCGGCTCGCTTCTCCGGCTTTTAAAACCCCGTCGAAACCAGTACATCCCCGAATTTCTTCGGCGGACACTGCCAGTGAATACAGTATAAAGAGAATTTCCTCTTTCGTCAAGTATCTTTCAAAAAGAAGTGTCCGGCAAAATTGTAACGCAAAATTGTAACAAAAAATATCCGGCAAACAGAAAAACTGTTAATATAAATTTTTCACTTTAAATTCCCGCTCTACTTCCCGGCGCTGATCTTTCTTCGCAATATCCTGGCGCTTATCATAGAGCTTTTTGCCTCTGGCAAGACCAATTTCTACCTTAATCAGGCTGCCCTTGATGTAGACCTTCAGCGGTACAAGCGTATAGCCTTTTTCCGCAATCTTGCCCGCCAGCTTATGAATCTCATATTTATGCATCAGCAGCTTTTTCGGGCGCAGCGGATCACGGTTGAAAATATTGCCCTTCTCATACGGACTGATATGCAGCCCATAGGCAATGACTTCCCCATTTTCAATCCGGATAAAGGCTTCTTTGATACTGCACTTTCCCATGCGGACAGATTTCACTTCCGTACCGTGAAGCGCAATTCCCGCCTCATAATTTTCCTCAATAAAATAGTCGTGATATGCTTTTTTATTGTTTGCAATCAATTTCACACTGTCTTTTCCCATATCGATTCCCCTGTTTTCTGATTCAAAAAGTATCTGCCCGAAGCCGGATCGGAAAACGGTTTATTCCTCCGCCAACTCAAAATCAATCGTCCGCAAAAGTTTATCGGTTCCAATGACCCGAATCTGCACCGTTTGTCCCAGCTTATAACTCTTACCTGTATGCTCTCCTACCATCTCATAAGCGCTCTCAATGTAATTAAAATAATCCCCCTGCAAAGCCGTCACATGAACCATACCCTCAATGGTATTTGGCAATTCCACATACAGACCATAATTGGTGATACCGGAGATAACGCCCTCATAAACTTCTCCAATCCGTTTCTCCATGTACTCCACTTTTTTCAGTTTCACAGTCTCCCGCTCGGCTTCCTCTGCGCGGCGCTCCATCTGGCTGGACTGTTTTGCAACTTCGGGCAAAATTGACCGGTAATGATCTATACGCTTCTGATTCATCCTGCCCCGCAGATTATCTTTAATAATCCGATGAATCTGCAAATCCGGGTATCGCCGGATCGGCGAGGTAAAATGGCAGTAATACTGCGCCGCCAGGCCAAAATGACCGACACATTCCACTGCATATTTTGCCTGCTTCATAGAACGCAGCGTCAATCTGGAAATCAGGCTTTCCACCGGCGTATCCTCAATTTTCACCAGAAGCTTCTGCAGCTCTTTTGGATGCACCTCATCCGAACCAATGTGGATATGATATCCAAAGTTATTGATAAAGGTACTGAGTTTTCGTATTTTTTCCGTATCCGGCGTCTCATGAGTCCGGTAAACAAAAGGCAGCTCCTGCCAAAAATAGTCCTGGGCGACCGTCTCGTTTGCCGCAAGCATAAAATCTTCAATAATTTTTGTCGCAGCATTCCGGTCATAGGGTTTTATCTCTACAGGATGCCCCTCTCTATCCAAAATCACTTTTGTCTCAGGGAAATCAAAATCGATAGAACCCCGTTTTTTCCGTTTTGCCCGCAAAATATCCGCCAGCTCTTTCATCTCAAAAAACATTTGGACAAAGGGCTCATACTTTTTCATGGTTTCCTCATCTTTTAAAGTGATAATCTTATTGACATCCGTATAGTTCATGCGGCGATCCACATTGACAACCGTCTCGGCAATCCGGTGATCTATAATATTTCCCTTTGCGTCAATTTTCATGATACAGCTTAAAGTCAGGCGGTCCTCTCCCTGATTCAGAGAGCAGATTCCATTGGATAATTTATGCGGCAGCATGGGAATGACCCGGTCCACCAGATAAACACTGGTTCCCCGTTTCAGCGCCTCCACATCCAGCGCGCTGTGTTCCTGCACATAATTTGTCACGTCCGCAATATGCACGCCAAGCTCGTAAAAACCGCTCTGCTTTGTGAGCGTAACCGCATCGTCCAAATCCTTCGCGTCCTCACCGTCAATCGTGACCGTCTGCCAACTGCGCAAATCCATCCGTCCCGCCATATCAGCCGGCGTAACGTCCTTTGCCACGCGGTCCGCCTGGTTGAGTATCTTTTCTGAAAATTCTACCGGAAGATCATAGGCTCTCACCAATGACATAATATCTGTTCCCGGATCATCCGCATGTCCGATAATCTCAATAACCTTTCCCTCCGGCTTTTTTCCTTCTTTTCCGTAGGACGTAAATTCCACAACAACCTTATGCCCGGTCACTGCGCCCTTAGAGCGCTCTGCCGGGACAAAAATATCCATCCCGATCCTCGGATTATCGGGACGCACAAATCCAAAGGTTTTACTTCTCTCAAAGGTTCCAACCACCGTCTTTAAACCATGTTCGACAATCCTGACTACTTTTCCCTCTCTGCGTTTCCCGGTGGAAGGCATTAACGCAACCTGCACCACATCCTCATGAATCGCACCGTTCGTATAATCCTGGGGAATGTAAATGTCTTCCTCCTCACCTTCCACGGTCACAAAACCGAATCCCCTTGCATGAGCCGTAAATACCCCGGTAAGATTCGGATGCTCGCCCTTGCTGTATTTCCCTTTGGCGGAAACCTCTGCTTTTCCCTCCGCCACCAGCGCATCGAGAACTTCCTGCAGTTCATGCCGCCGGGCTTTCGGAACATTCAGCAAAATTGCCATCTCTTTTACTTTCATCGGAATATACAATTCATCGCAGATAAACTCATATATACTTTTTTTCCGTGATTCCAATAACTCCTGTTCCATATAATATCCTCATTATAAACAAAGCGGACAAATCCGCATCAGCTCCCTGGATCCCTCACTCATTAGGGACCTGGACGCTTTGCCGCGCCGAGTGCAGCCGCTTTAACGGCTTAATTCTCTATGCAAGAGTGCGCATCCCGCAGGGCTTTTCTTTCATAAGAATATTGCGAAGCAATTTCTTATGAAAAGAAAAAGCTGTCAGATTATGACAGCCTCTCATGTACATTCCTATTGAAAACTTCCAATATTTAACACTGCTGAAATTGCAAGGAAAAGAACTAACAGCACTCTTGTCAGCTTGACAAGCACGCCCTCCATAGAGCGGCCTTTATTTCTTCCCCAATAGCTGTCGGAAGAACCTGCGATAGCGCCAAGCCCGTTTGCTTTTCCCTCCTGCATCAGTACGATAACTGTCATAATAACACTCAATATAAGAAATACAACCTGTACAATCGTTCTTGCGATTTCCACGATTCCCACCTCCTGTGCATAAAAATTCATATAACGACGCCACTATACGCCCGCAACTGACAGGATTATATCACAACGTATTGCAAAAAACAAGTTCCCTCTTCTTCATCAAAGTGCAATTTCTTTGATTTTTTTTATTTTTTTGATATTTTCCCTCATTTATACAAATATTACAGGGAAAAATCAAATTCTGAAACGTCCAGGCGTTCCTGGCGGTAATTCAACAAATATCCGACCATCTTCGCTTTCCTGCACCGGTTGAGGACGTCGAGCGCCTCATCGATATTCCCGTCTGTAAAAATACCAATCCCTGCCAGGTCTGACAGGCAGTCCATATCCTCTGCCGCACTGATATCCGTAAGTAAATCTGTCATATTTTCCAGAATCAGTTCTCTGTATTTTATCCGGCGTTCTGCGGATAATCCCCACGGATATTTTAACCGGAAACACGCCATTCTGCACCGCTCCAAAACCTGTGACCAGGTATCCAGCAGCTTGTCATATTTTGAATAATCATAAAGGCCGCATCTGTTTTTTTCATAAAAAGGCTCTGCAATCTCATCTTTCCGATACACCGGCGTTTTGGGCACATAAAGGCGGACACAATCTGACCCTATGTAAACAGATTCAAGATTTTTACACTCCCGGAATGCATCTTTCCCAATGTCTGTCACGGATTCGGGAATAATCAGATTTTTGACATTTGAACGCCGGAATGCGCTCTCTCCAATACAGGACACTTTCGGAGAAATGACATATTCCTGTCCCGTGCCAAAATATTTAATCAGGGTAACTGTTCCATCCCCGTTTTTTTTGTAAAAAGCATTTTCATCCGCCGCAAAAAACGGATTCCCACCTCCAACTGTAATCCGTGAAATTCCATTCATCCGGTCACTCCATCCATAAGTGTCCGTCAGGGCCCGCTCTCCCAGCACACGCAAATTAGAGGGCAGACGCAGCTCTTTCAATCTCACACAATAGCGAAATGCATCCGCCTGTATTTCCCGTAAGCCTTCCGGCAAAACAATCTCCCTTAATTCCTGGCAGCTCTCAAATGCTTCCTCCTCCACCACAAAAACCGATTCGGGAAGAATCAATTTCTGCAAATGCATCTGTCCCTCAAAGGCATTGCGCCCAATACGGCTTGTGCCATCCAGAATCCTGTATTCTTTCCGCTCGTCCCTTTTTTGAACGGCAATCAGGGTTTTGCACCCATGTTCCAGATGATACATGGCGTATCCGTCTGTCTGGAAAACCGAATTATCTGCGTCGATGTCCCATGAAACAATCTCGCCCAGCTCATATGCTTTTTTTATCTGCCGCACCGTAGACGGTATGTGAATGTTGGACACAGAGGTAACATACAATATGTTTTCCCCGATTACTTCCAGACCCTCATGCAAAATCAATTCCGTCAGACCCATACACATCTTAAATGCAAAATCATCAATTTTTTTCACACTTCCGGGCACTTCGATTTTCTCAATCCCGGTACCGTGTTCCGCAAAGGCTCCCGACGCGATTTCTGTCACAGGATACCCCTCTATTTCCTTCGGAATCCGGACATTTGTCCCGTCTCCGGTATATTCCATAAGAATAACCTGATCATTTTCAATTTTATATCTGTAATTGTTCCAAAGCATCTGCGATTTCCTGCTGTCTCTCATATAACTGATATTTCTTATTGTATTTGAAATACTCTTTGCAGCCTTTCCGGCTGATAAATTTTGCACTGTTATAGTTTACCGTCAGGTCTGTAACCAAAATCAACATTTCATTTCCGGCGCCAAAAATTTTCTCCACAAACGCAAACAGATTTGACAACTGTCTGCCAATATCAGCGCTCTGCGCGCGCATCTTTTCTACTTCGCCGTCAAACTGCTCCTTAATATAGGCAAAGGCAGCCTTCGAATCCACAATATCCTCCATGCGGATTCCCTTTTCGTCCTGCTGCAAAGTACAGATAATCAACTGGTATGCCCTGCGCGCCCCGGCCGACAACACATTTGCCCTGTCCTCCCGGTCCATGCGCTCTTTGACCTGCTCCGCTTTGCCGCTCAATACCTTTCGTATCTGTGCTCCGATATCATCTCCCTCTATCCGGGATAATTCCTCTTTTACTTCCCTTAAAACCAAAAGCAAACCTCTCATGGCATCTTCCAACTCTACATTCTGTCGGATTTCACCCTGAAGGGCGTCCAAAAGCAGTCCCAACAGGGAAATGCGCTCGTCAAATCCGGCATTCTTCGCCCGCTTTCTGACATCCGCATCCGCTTTCCCGGATAAAATCTGAGATACCCGGTAATCCTTCTTATATTTCTGATACAGGTCATAATAAGCGGAAAATTCCCTGGCAATCCTCTTATTCCGCAAATACTGTCCCACCAGAGTCTCATCCACGGAAAATCCGTTTTCTTCATAAAGATAAATCGTCTCAGACAAATCTTCCCATCCGCGGGCAGTTACGTAGGATTTTCCGTCCACCGTATTTTCAATCACATAAAAATCACTCTTTTTGATATCCAGATAGGTGAGAATCGAGCCATGCAGTCCCCGGTTCACGCCATAGGTCCGCCATGTATCATAATCCGCTTCCACTTCCAACACCTTCATCCGGTCCATGGTAACAATATCAAACTCCCGGACAGAACGGTTAAACTGAGGCGGATTTCCTGCGGCCGCCACTACCCATCCCTGTGGAATCCTGTGTTTTCCAAAGGTTTTATACTGTAAAAACTGCAGCATGGATGGAGCCAGCGTTTCCGATACACAGTTGATCTCATCCAAAAACAGGATTCCCTCTTTCTTTCCGCTCACTTCCATCGTCTCATAGACCGAAGCCACAATCTCGCTCATCGTATATTCAGATACGTCAAATTCCATTCCCTGATAATTTTTGTGACTGATAAAAGGCAGACCCAGGGCGCTCTGACGCGTGTGGTGGGTCATGGAATAGGATACCAGCGCAATGTCCATCTCCTGCGCCACCTGCTCCATTACCGCCGTCTTTCCGATTCCCGGCGCTCCCAGCAAAAATACCGGTCTCTGGCGCTCAATCGGAATCCGGTAATTGCCAAACGCATCCTTCATCAGATAAATGCGGACTGCTTTTTCTATCTGTTCCTTCGCTTCCTGTATATTCATCAAATATCATCCTCCTGTAAGACCAACCGGATTGCCCAGGCAGGTACCTCCGGTATGGAAAATCCTTCCTCTACAAAAACAAACGCTGTCTGATAATCCGGCATACGCTCCGGGAATGTTCCCTGACCATCCGTAAAATAGATCAGCCCTTTCAAATCCTGAAATTCATGCCGCCGGATCAATCCGTCCACATATTCAAATACCGGACAAAAATCCGTGCCGCCAAAACCGGATAATTCCACATCCTGCATATATTGCTCAAATTCTTCATCTGTCGTGACCTTCACATCCCGCTGGATTTTTTCATCACATTGGATAATATGGATATTCACCCGCTTAAAGTAACTCTCGGTACTTTTTAAAATGGAATACGTCTTTCGCAAAAACCTCTCCACCGTTTTTCCCTGGCAGGAACCGGAAGTATCAATGGCAATGACAAATTCACGGATTCTCTTGTTTTCCCGGTACTCCAACGGTTCCACCAGAGGCATATTATCATAAAGCTGAAGTCCGTATGTGTAATATATATAATCAAATTCATCGTCATTGATATGCATTTCTTCGCCCAAAACCGCAAATTTCTTCAGAAATTCCCCATAATCATACTTGTCTCTCAGGCTTTCCTTCAGATTTAAAAGCAGACTTCCCGCCCCAAATCCCTGTTCTCTGGAAAACATCTCAAGGTCTGTCTTGGCATGCTGGCTCACATCCTGCCATTCACTCCGGCGCTGTCCCACAAGAGCCTCATCAATCTCCTCCTGCTCGCCCTCCCCGCCGCTGTCCGCCTCATGGCAGCCGATCATGGCGGTTCGGGTATCCGTTGTGATCGTATCGCTGCTCCGCTCCCGCACTTCCGCTTCCTTAAGCGGAATCCAGCGCACATGCTCATCCCTCTCAAACAGCTCTGCCAGTTTCAGATATTCCTCCATTTGCTCCGGATGATCCAGCAGGTAACGATAAATTTTTTCCGCCGTCAGCATGGGGATTTTTGCACCGATCTGCTCCAGCTTCTTTTTTAGCTCTGCATCCGCATCCAGAAGCGTATCCCGGATATTCAAATCCAGAATCACTTTCTCCACTGCAATATCCGCCGCCAGATCCCAGCACGCCCGGTCCAGCTTTTCATATTGAAAAGGATGGCTGAAAATACAGTGAAGTATCATGTGTAAAAAAGCCCGCGTACATATATTTTTTTCTCTCTTAAAAGCGCCAAGTACATATTCCGCATTGTAATAAATCTTGTCGCCGTCCACCGCAAAATCTGCCGTCGTATCGCTGGGAACCATCGGCATCCGAAACAGCGCGCGATCCAAAAATCTCATGGAAATCATGATCTGGTCTCTGGCAAAGGTCATAATCCGCCCCGCCAGCTCCAACGCGGTTTCCTGTATTTCCTCTTTCATAACTGAAGTTACTCCTTCTGCTCACAGTTAACGCAATCTAATTCATTCTATCACAATCCGCATCACTTTAAAAGCAGACAAAACAAGTTTTTTCTTCCG
>CAZGMH010000103.1:2859-8082 GCA_964526765.1 uncultured Eubacterium sp. | reverse complement strand
ACATTTCCTATTCTTAAAGCCTGCATATTTTCCTACTTTTTCTGTTTCTCAAAAATCAGACGCATTCCCTTCAATGTCAGCATCGGGTCATAGACATCAATCACATTCGTTTCTTTCTCAATAATCCGGCCAAGACCTCCGGTTGCCACTATTTTGACATCGTCCCTTCCAAACTCTTTTTTCATCTGCTGCACAATATATTCTGTCTGTCCCACCTGGCCAAATACCAGACCTGCCTGCATACAGGAAATTGTATCCTGTGCCAAAATACTCTTTGGCTTTTTAATCTCAATCTCAGGGAGATTTGCCGCTTTACTCCATAGAGCCTGCGCTGAAATACGGATTCCGGGGGCTATTACACAGGCTATCAGAGTACCGGTCTCATCCACCAGATCAAAAGTCGTCGCCGTACCATAATCAACTGCAATGGCCGGGCCCCCATGCAGTTCATACACGGCTGCCGCATTCACAATACGGTCCGCCCCAACCTGCCGTGGATTTTTCGCTGCCACCCGGATACCTGTCTTTATGCCTGACTCAATAATAATCGGCTTTGTGTGGAAATATTTGATAATCGCACTGGTCAGCGAATGCATCACATTTGGCACAACCGACGCCACAATAACATCCGTGATAGCTTCTACAGGAACCTGATTGTGTTCTAACAGCTCACACATCACCATTCCGTATTCGTCCGAGGTGCGGGTCTGGATTGTCGTCATTCGAAACGTCGCAGCCAGCCGTTTCCCATCAAATACGCCGAGGGTAATATTTGTATTTCCTATATCAACAGTAAGTAACATTATTTTTCATCCTCCCATGTTCCTCCCAGGAAAAATACTTTAAAGTACATTTCCAGCGATTCAAGTAATTCTTCCTTCGTATTTTGAAGCTGTTTTATCTTTAAGACACTGCCAATGTCATCATACAGCAGATCCCCTTCATCCGCCGATGTCTCGAAAACCAACGTTCCATCTTCATCAAATTTCAAAGTGAGGGCGCCGCCCACATCCTCGGTGTACAGCACGCACATAATTTTCAGCTCATCCTGAATACTCTGGGGAAGGCCCTCAAACTCCGGATTGAGGTAGTATTTTTTTGTATAAGCGCTGGCTCCGCACAGCACTACTTCATCCTGCTCCATAATTTTCTCCCTGCCATTTCATTTCTTCCCATAATCATGAGCCCATTCACAGACACACAGGCAGATATTCCTGAACTATGCATGGTATGCATGGGCAAAATTGATTCACACGTATCCATATACGCCGCGCACAGATACTTCGCCCGAAGCGACGCAGGAAATTCCATTCTCCGTCTGAACCTTCAATTCTCCGGCCGTATTAACGCCGATTGCAGCGCCGGTATACGAGCCTTTCAAATCCAATACCTGCACCTGCCGGCCGCGGTTTATCAGATAATGATTGTATTCCTCCGCCAGGCCCTGCAAATCCTGTGTCTCCATATAGATTTCATAATAGTGTTCAAACCGGTTCATCACTTCCGCAATTAACTCCGCCCGGCTGATACTTTGACCTGTCTGCTGATAAATGGATGTTGCCAAATGAGACATTTCGTCCGGAAATTTTTCGTTATGGACATTAATACCCACGCCGATGACAATGTGATTGATATAGTCCACCTGCGCGCTCATTTCTGTCAAAATTCCGCAAACTTTTTTCCCGTCGCAAATAATGTCGTTTGGCCATTTAATCTGCGCCTGTACATTTCCAACAGTTTCCAAGGCGCTGCGGACTGCCAGCGCCATCACCAGCGTCAGCATAGATGCATTGCCCGGTTCAATATCCGGTTTCAGGAGAAGCGTCATAAAAACGCCTTCCCCTCTCTGCGACTCCCAGTAACGGCCCCGGCGCCCTTTTCCCGCCGTCTGCTGTTCCCCAATGACCAGCAGCCCATGCTGCGCGCCTTCTTCCGCCCTGCGTTTTGCCACATTATTGGTGGAATCCACTACATCCAATACCAAAAGGCTGTTTCCCGCCCAGGAAGTATGCAGATATTGGCGGATTCGGTTTTCAGACAGCAAATCCGGCTCGGAAAGAAGACGGTAGCCCTTATTGCGCACTGCCTCTATCACATATCCATCATTCTCCATCTGGCGTATTACCTTCCAGACTGCGGTTCGGGATACGCCGAATCTTTCACTGATTTCCTGTCCGGACAGAAAATCTTTGCTGCTCCTGAGCAAGTCCAAAATCTTTTCTTTCACTTTATTCACCCAATGTTGCCAGCATCACGGCTTTAATCGTATGCATACGGTTTTCGGCCTCATCAAACACGATAGACTGCGGACTCTCAAATACTTCATCTGTTACTTCCATCTCATCCAGCCCGAATTTATCGTGGATTTCTTTTCCGATTGTTGTCCTTAAATCATGGAAGGCCGGCAGACAATGCATAAATTTCACCTGCGGGCCGGCATTTTCCATCAGTTCAGCATTTACCTGATACGGTGTCAGCTCTCTGATTCTCGACTCCCATACTTCGTCCGGTTCGCCCATGGATACCCAAACATCCGTATAAATGATATCCGCTCCCTTCGTTCCGGCATACGCATCCTCGGTCAGTTCAATTGTCGCTCCGGTCTCTTTTGCAATCTCACGGCACTGCGCAATCAGCTCCTCATTCGGGAAATAATTCTTCGATGTACATGCTGCAAAATGCATACCCAATTTTGCACATGTTACCATCAATGAATTGCCCATATTGTAGCGGGCGTCTCCCATATATGCCAGTTTGATACCTTTCAGATGCCCGAAATGCTCTTTAATCGTCAGCATATCAGCAAGCATCTGGGTCGGATGGAACTCATTTGTCAGGCCATTCCACACCGGAACTCCTGCGTGTTTTGCCAGTTCTTCTACAATATCCTGTCCAAATCCGCGGTACTCAATTCCGTCATACATACGTCCAAGCACTCTCGCCGTATCCGCAATACTCTCTTTCCTTCCAATCTGTGATGCGGACGGGTCCAGAAATGTCGCATGCATTCCCAGATCAAATGCCGCCACCTCGAAGGCACAGCGCGTTCTTGTACTTGTTTTTTCAAAAATCAGGGCAACGTTTTTCCCGCGCAGGCTGTCATGCATAATTCCCTGTTTCTTTTTTACTTTCAAATCCTCTGCCAAATCAATAAGATATAAAATTTCTTCCGGCGTAAAATCCAACAGTTTTAAAAAATTTTTTCCTTTCAAATTCATTTTTATGTCCTCCCTGTATTGTTGAAAGCGGGCTGCCATCCCGGCAGCCCGTAATCTGTGTATCACAGTGAAATTTTTAATCTGTAAAACTTTCGCTTATTGTTTCTACTGCTCTTTCACATCCGCTGCAACTTCCACCAAAGATTTCGCCAATCCTGCAATTCCCTGAATCTCAGATGGAATAATAATCTTGGTTGCTTTGCCGTCGGCTGCCTTCGCAAAGGCTTCCAGGCTCTTAATCTGCAAAACTTCCGCATTCGGCGCCGCTTCTTTCAGGAAACGGAGACCGTCTGCATTCGCCTGCTGAATTTTAAGAATCGCTTCTGCCTGGCCTTCTGCCTCTTTTACGGTTGCCTCCCGTTTTGCCTCTGCGCGCAGAATCGCAGCCTGTTTCTCTGCCTCCGCATCCAAAATCGCTGATTCTTTTTTACCTTCTGCCACAAGAATGGTGGACTTTTTCTCACCTTCCGCACGCAGAATCGCTTCACGCCGTTCACGTTCCGCTTTCATCTGTTTTTCCATCGCGTCCTGGATCGCCTGCGGCGGGATAATATTTTTCAGTTCGACACGATTTACTTTAATACCCCACGGATCCGTGGCAATATCCAGGGATGCGCGCATCTTTGTATTAATCGTTTCTCTGGATGTCAGCGTCTCATCCAGCTCCAAATCACCGATAATATTTCTCAGCGTTGTAGCCGTCAGGTTTTCAATCGCCATAATCGGATTTTCTACGCCGTATGCAAAAAGTTTCGGGTCCGTGATCTGGAAATACACAACTGTGTCAATCCGCATAGTAACGTTATCCTTTGTAATTACCGGCTGCGGCGCGAAATCAACTACCTGTTCTTTCAGCAGGACCCGTTTTGCGACGCGGTCGATAATCGGCATTTTAAAGTGAAGCCCTACATCCCATGTTCCCTGGTATGCCCCGAGGCGCTCCACAACATATGCGTTTGCCTGCGGCACAATCTTAATACATGATGCAATGATAATAATTACTACAATAATTAAAATAATAACAGCTATAATCGTTATAAATCCCATATTGTCCTCCTTTTACACTTTACTGTTCCGATATCTTTTCTACTATCAGCTTTACGCCGCTGATCGACATAACCCTGACATGCATGTCCTTTTCCAGAAATTCTCCTTCATTTACATTTCTTGCCGCCCATTCCTGTCCCTTCACGATGACGCGCCCCTGGGCTTTCAGATTATCTATCGGTTCCATGACAACGGCAGTCTCACCGATGAGCGTCTGGGCATTTGTCCTGGTGCGGTCTTTGTTGAAATGTTTTTGTGCCAACGGCCTGACCATAAGGAGCAGGGCAAAGGAAACTGCCAAAAACAAAACAACCTGGATATAAATGCCGGCTCCCGCGAGGCTCGCCAGCAGCGATGCCAGAGCCCCTCCTGCAAACCAGATCGTCGTCAATCCCAGAGAAATAATCTCAATCACTACAAACGCCACCAGAAGTATCAGCCATACAATCGGCGGTTCCAGACTAATTCCCATAACGAACCTCCTTTTTATCCTTTCCAACAATATACTATATTTTTCCCTGATTTACAATAATAATCCCCTTTTTCATAATTAAAAATGTGCAGGCAGTTCCCACGGGTAAACCCATAAAAACTGTCTGCACATCATTCGCCCATAAGGGATTTCTGTGTTTTAATAAAAAATCTGATTTCCGATAACCGTTCCGCTTCCGCTTGTTCCGGCATGGAAATACAGCGCCCCTCCGGTATTATCCGCACCATTCAATGCCTCGGACGCCGCCTGATAGCAGCTTCCTGATATCTGTCCGCCCAGCACGCGGGAAAGCTTTCCGCTGGACACCGGACTGAACTGTCCGCTCTGATAAACTACCCCGGAAACGCTGTTCGGGAAAGAACCGCTTCGTACACGGTTCATAACAACCGCACCGACTGCCAACTGTCCCTGGTAAGATTCTCCTCCGGCTTCACACTGAATAATAGCTGCCAGAAGCTCCAGATC
>CAZGMH010000103.1:1298-2759 GCA_964526765.1 uncultured Eubacterium sp. | reverse complement strand
CACCCATCCATCCACCGCCTCGGCAGATGTGTCCACCTTTACGGATTCTCCTTCTTCCAAAAGAGTAATGATGGTTGATTCTGTGTTGGATTCCGTTCTGATCCGGATACCGTCTTCTGTGGCTGTTGCCTGGGTATCACAAAGTTCCCCGGCAAGCGCTTTGGCATCTTCTTCAAAAACACAATATTCATTCTTTACATATCCTTCTACATCGCCGGATACGATTTTCGTCCACTCTTCACCTTTTTCTTTAATATCAGCTCCGGCGCCCCGATAAAGCTTTCCGACTACTTTCGAATCCACCGTTGCGTCTTCACGAATATTCAGGTAAGTATCCTCCCTTACATTTACAAGAAGTTTACCTTCCCATTCGTCTTTTTCCTGAGTTGTCTCCTGTATTGTTTCAATTTCCGTACCGTTCGCTGCGCTTACCTGACCTGTAATTGTGTCCGGCGTACTTTTTACGACTTCTGCGGCATTGACAGAAATGGCTGTTGTGACGGATGAAATAGCCAAAGCAGCCGTGACAATTCCGCTTTCAATAACCTTTCTAAATTTCATTTGACCTCCTGATTCAGATTCAGTACCGTTTCCGGTTATCATGAATCTTTTTCTTTTTTTAATCTGCCTGTAGTATTACAAATCTGTAATCATTTTATTCTGTTTTTATTAAAAATGTTACAAATTTATTACATAAGCATTGCAGGAATTATATCAGCCATATTTGACGTTGTCAACCCCATTTTTTCACTTTTTTATATTTTTTGTCAAAAAAAGGATGAGTTTCCTCCCCAACAGCCCTTTTTTTGAGCTGTTTTTGGGATTCACTCACCTTTTTTCATCCATTACGCCGGTTTTTAATAATTACAATATATTCATAACTATTTTTATTATACAAACATATTTTTTCACAGCCGTCAATATCGGGCGGCTATAAAATCTACCCCCGGCAAATATCCCTTCATCAACTGCAAATTTAAACTTTTCTGAAAATCAGGAAAAAATTTCCTGAATCACACTTCCAAAAACTTCCTCATCTTCCCTGGAAACTCCGCGCTCCCTGCGGCTTGTCCGCTCATCCCTGCCAAATTGCTGTCCTTCCCTCTTTCTGCGCGCCGCAGTCTCGCTCTGTTGAAGGGCCAGCTTCATCACATCTTTCGTTTTTTCATTCAGGATTCGTACCTGCTTTCTGCATCTTCTTACCGCAAAAAGATTTATTATCATCAGTATGAGAATACATGCCAGCAATCCCACCATCATTTCGGTTGTATGCTGTATGTACAATGTCTTTGCCAAATGAATCATCTGTTCCATCAGGCTCCTCCCTTCCTGCCGGATTTCAAAAATATCCGCACATATTATGATAATATTTTTTATACATACTAAGTGTAGCAAAATCATAAAAAATAAAAAAGGTATCAGACCCATTTTTTCGTCGCAAGTTTTGACCTTTTTCTACCT
>CAZGMH010000103.1:0-1198 GCA_964526765.1 uncultured Eubacterium sp. | reverse complement strand
TTTTCTACCTATTAAAAGATTATTGACTTTTTCTCTCAAACGTATATTATAATTCATAACGATATTTTGCTGCTATCCAATCTCTATCCGGACAGCAGCCTCATTATAAACAGAGAGGACATCCGCATGAAAAAAATCATTCTCACCGGCGGAGGAACTGCCGGACATGTAACCCCGAATATTGCACTGCTCCCCCGCTTAAAAGAACTCGGATATGAGATTTATTATATTGGTTCCTATAACGGCATGGAGAAAAATCTGATTCAGAAGCAAGATATTCCATATTACGGAATTTCATCCGGAAAACTGCGCAGATACTTTGATCCAAAAAACTTTTCCGACCCATTTAAGGTTCTAAAAGGCTATGCCCAGGCAAGAAGCCTGATGCGGAAACTAAAGCCGGACATTGTTTTTTCCAAAGGCGGCTTTGTCAGTGTTCCGGTCGTTTTGGCTGCAAAACATGCAAAAGTTCCTGCCATCATCCACGAGTCAGACATGACCCCCGGATTAGCAAACAAAATCGCAATCCCGTCGGCCAGCAGGGTATGCTGTAATTTCCCGGAAACGCTGAAACATTTACCGGAGGGGAAAGCTGTTTTATCCGGTTCCCCAATCCGAAAAGAGCTTCTTGCCGGAAGCCGGGAAAAAGCTTATACATACACCGGATTAAACGCCGAAAAGCCGGTTATCCTGATTGTAGGCGGAAGCTCCGGCTCCAAAGTCATCAACGATGCCGTTCGCAAATTGCTGCCGCAGCTTTTGCCGGACTATCAGATTATCCATCTCTGCGGCAAAGGGAATCTGGATGCAGCATTCAACGACACAAAGGGCTATGTGCAATATGAATATGCCAACGAAGAACTGGCAGATATGTTTGCACTGGCGGATATTGTCATTTCCCGTGCCGGGGCAAATGCAATCTGTGAGCTGCTCGCCCTGCATAAACCAAATATCCTCATCCCTCTTTCCAGAAATGCCAGCAGAGGAGACCAGATTTTAAACGCCAATTCCTTCAAAAAACAGGGATTCAGCTATGTGCTTGAAGAAGAAGAATTATCCGGGCAATCTCTGATGGAAGCGATAAAGGATGTATGGGAAAAGAAGGATGCCTATATTTCGGCAATGAAATCCAGTCAACAGATGGATGCCATCACTACGATTACTGACCTGATTGAAGAATTGAGGAAAAAATAAATGA
>CAZGMH010000102.1:0-8136 GCA_964526765.1 uncultured Eubacterium sp. | reverse complement strand
CTTCCCGTAAAGACTGCTCCGTACTTCTCTGAATTACCATACGGGACAGCACCAATGTCATAATGTTGACCGGAAGCACCAGAACAATAATGATTACTACTATCCGTGTAATGGTGGAAGGGGCGGATTTTATTTCTTTTTCCCTGGTTTTGTCTTTTTTCTCTTTTCTCATCTGCCCCTCCCAACCGCGCCGTATCATACGGGCAATTTCATTCCCGGCATCCTCTTAGCATCTTTTTAAAATTCTGCGCCCCAGATATTACAGAACGGATCGACCGGATTTACCCCTTTAAATTCCGAACGTCCCATAATCTTATCGATTGTCTTGTCGATGACGGCTTCGCTGGGCGTATAGGCGTTGATAAACGTCTTTATCATCGCCGCATCCACTAAATGATAGGGGTTTGCAAAGGAGATAAACATCGCAGGCACGTCATGCAAAAACCACGGCGCATCCGCCGCCATCAGATGCATCCAGTCGATTCTTCTGACGGACTGGTTGCTTGCCGTATCTATGCACGCTGCATATACCGCCAGATCAAATTTGCTTTTTATATCCCCGATTCCGCCCTCAAACATCTCATAAAAATCGGGATGTTCATAGTCAAAGAGCGTCACCTCAAATCCTTCCTGCTCCAGCTTTTCCCTGAGTTTGCCAAGCTCTCCGTCGCCATCCTTGAAGCCGCCGCCGATGCGGTCCTCCAGAAGATACAGGCGGATTCTCTTATACTTCTCCGGTGAAATCGGCAAAAGGCCCTGGGTATCCTTCACAAGCGTCACACATTCATCCGCACAGGCGTTTGTCCAGTCCCTGTGTTCTTCGCAGTTTACATCAGCAAGCGCTTCCTCACCCGGTACAAGCGTTCCCGCCATTTTCTGCTCCCCAAGTCCCATCGCGGCTTTCATGGCAAGAATCCTTGTCACCGCCTCATCCACACGCTCCATGCTCAGGCGCCCGTCCGCGAGCGCATCCCGCACAAACTGATAATCCTCCCGGATATCTTTATTAAACAGGATCATGTCGCAGCCGGCGGCTATGGATGCCGGCACTGCCTCGGAGCGCTTCATCGCCGACATATATCCCATCATAGGCGTAGCGTCCGTCACAATCACACCGTTAAATCCGAGTTTTCCCCGCAGAAGCCCCTGTAAAAGCTCCGGGGACAGGGACGCAGGCAGAATTTCCTCATCTCTCAGATCGGGATTCAAAAATTTGCTGTAAGCAGGCTGCAGGATATGTCCGGCCATGACGGACAATGCGCCGGCGTTGACCACTTCCTGCCAGATAGTTCCATAGGTCTTATCGTATTCCTCCACCGACAGGCTGTTTACGGAAGAAATCAGATGCTGGTCGCGCCCGTCTACGCCGTCGCCCGGAAAATGCTTGACGGCGGCCGCCACGCCATAATCGTTCAGTCCCCGGAGCTGCTCTTTCACAAATCGGATTACCCTATCCTGATCGGAACCAAAAGTACGCACATTTGTAATCGGATTTCTGAAATTCCAATCCAAATCGCAGATTGGGGAAAACGCCCAGTTACAGCCCACTGCCGCGGCTTCTTTCCCTGCAATCGCGCCGAGACGGTATGCATTTACCGGATTATCTGTGGCTGCAACACCCATCGGCCTCGAAAAATACGTCCCGTCCGTACAGATTCCGTTTCCGCCGGACTCCAGATTTGCCGCAAGCAGCATGGGAATCTTTGAATTTTCCTGAAGCAGCCGGTGCGCTTTCTGTACTTCTGCCGCGGGCATCGGGCGGTAAAGCATGGCGCCCGGTTTAAATTCTTCCAAAAAGCCTTTTAAATATCCCTCGTCCGTGTTCCCCCCGATCGGGCAGAACATCTGGCCTGTTTTTTCTTCCGTACTCATGGATTCCAGCGTCGTTTTCACCCAGTGTTCCCTTTCCTCATCCAGGAAAAAAGGATTTCCTTTTAAATCAATCATCCGATGCTTCCTCCTGCTAAAAGTTCTGTTTCCTGTCCTTTTGCCGTCACTTTGACTTTCACGGGCTCATTCTCGTCTGTCCGCTTTAAAATCAACAGCGCCCGTCCATGGAACGTCTCCGTCATATCCGTCATATAATTGTATTCGGGCTTCGGATTGGCGCTTCCGAACGCGGCAATCCGCGCGCCGCCCTCCACTTCTGCGCAAAGCTTCAATTCTTCCGCATCATAGACGTTTCCATTGGCATCCTCGTTTGTAATATCCACATAAATAAAATCCGTATCTTCCCCTTCGGCGAAAACCCGCTCTTCCCTCAATACAAGGCGGGTTTCGGAAGAAACGGTGGACAAATCCATACTGCCGGTCTTTACGCCGTTCTCATAGGAAACGGCGTAAAGCGTCCCCGGCTCATAAGTTGTCTCAAACAGGGTCCGGTAAGACGCCCCCGCCCCCGCAGGCTTCCTTCCAAGGGACACACCGTTTTTGAACAGTTCCACTTCATCCCCCGGCGCATATACTTCTACGATTGCCGGTTTTCCCTCGCATCCCGGGTACGTCCAGGAGGAAAGGCTGTCGCTTAATACCCATGGCGTCTTAATGAGTTTCTGTCCATAATGGTACGGATTCTGGACTGCGATATACGGCTCCCGGCGCAGTCCGAATACGATTTCCCGGAAATAGGAAACCGGTCTGCGGAATCCTGTAATATCAATATCGCCGCAGTATGCAAGCTGGCAGGGGAACTGTGCGCCGAATCCGCCCTCTCCAAACCGGTAGCAGGGAATACCCACGCCTGCCTCGCCGATATAATCCCATCCTGTCCATGTGAAATCTCCGATTACATGGGAAAGCCCTTCTACCAGTTCCCAGTTCCTCGCAATCTCCGGCGGATAAGTCTCGCTTCCCACGATCACGCGGTTCGGATAAGCCGTTCCGTCCCCTTCATACCGCGCCGTCATATAATTATATCCTGCAATATCCGTATTGGCGCAGGCCAGTTCCAGTCTCTCGGAAATCGCTTTATGGACAACAATTTTGTCCATATGGCTGTCCATCATCGTCATAAAATCATTGACATTGCCCTCTGTATCCAATTCTCCCGCTTCGGCAAGCCCCGCAGCCAGGTCTGACATAATCTCTCCGATCCGGTCGCCCGCCGCAAAAATACCGTTGATGGAAGCCAGGGTCAGCCTCGTTGTATCAAGAGATTTGATTTTCTCACATATCTCATGACAGATTGCCGCGCCGTGATCCGTTCCAATCTCAGGGATCTCGTTTCCAACGGAATACAGAATGACGGACGGATGGTTAAAATCCTTATTCACCATAGCCTCCACGTCCTTCTCCCACCATTCGTTGAAAAAGAGTCCGTAATCATTGTCCGATTTGCAGCGCGTCCACATGTCAAACGTCTCGTCCATCACATACATTCCCAACTCGTCGCAGGCGCGAAGCAGAGCCGGGGCCGCCGGATGGTGGGACATACGGATTGCATTAAAACCTGCCTCTTTCAGGATCCGCACCCTGCGGCGTTCTGCCGCTTCATAAGTCGCCGCGCCCAGAAGTCCGCTGTCGTGATGGATGCAGGCTCCCCGCAGTTTTACAGTTTTGCCGTTCACACGCAGCCCTCTTTTCGCATCCACGCTTATACGCCGGATGCCAAATACCGTTTCACTCTCATCCAGCATTTTTTCTCCCTGATAGATCCGGCTGATACACCGATAGCAGTCCGGCGTATCCGCCGTCCATCCCTGCGGCTTTTCCACCAAAATTCTCTGGGATGTTCTCCGCTCCTCGTGTTCAAACAAAACCAGCGGGATTTCATCACACGCCGCGATCTGCCCGCCGGGGGCGACGATCAGCTGTTCCAGGCGGAGGGGCGCGGAACCGTATCTTCTGTTTCTTATCGTGGAATTTACTGTCAGGACGGCAAATTCTTCCTCCAGCGATTCCGTGACAACCTGTACCTTCTCCGGCGCCAGATATACCGTATCGGACGTCAGAAGATATACGTCGCGGTAAATACCGCCGCCGCTGTACCAACGGCTGTTGGTCATGGCGCTGTTTTTCACAATCACCCGGATCTCATTGTCCTGTCCATAGCGCAGGTAATCGTTCAGTTCCACATAAAAACCGGTATAACCGTAAGGGCATTTTGCCGCCAGCTGTTCATTCACATAAACCATGGCGTTCATATAAATCCCCTCAAACTTCAGCATCACCGTTTTCTCCCGGTACTCCTCCGGGGCAGACAGTGATTTCACATAAACATACACATCCCCGTCTCTGTAGCCGGTATTTCCCCCATTCCGGCTTTCTGCATACGCCGGCGTTTCGAGCATGGCGTCATGGGGCAAATCTATCTCCCTTGCATGTTCCGGGATATCCCAGACAAGGGCAAAAGAATTTTTATCCAGCCAGTATTTCCATCCTTTATTCCATTTTTCTATCTTCATTCCATATTCCTCCAATCTGATCACAGTATTCTGGTAAAACAGACATGCCGCTGTCTGAACCCATCGCAGAACCGGCGGCAATCTATACTCATCGCAGAACCGACAGCAATCCATACTCATCGCAGAACCGGCAGCAATCTATATGCATCGCAGAACCGACAGCAATCCGTACTCATCGCAAGATCGACAGTAAATCGGAAAACGTCTCCAGGGTATAATCCGCTTTTTTGCAATTGCAGGCGTCTCCGATCGCCGCGGTCTGCATCCCGCCGCCAATTCCCGCATCGATACCTGCCTCCGCATCCTCCACGACCAGACAGTCCGCCGGGTTCTCGCCCAGAAACTCCGCCGCCTTTACAAATACCTCTGGATCCGGTTTGGATTTTGTGATGTTGGTTCCGTCCGAGATTTCGTCAAATGCATCCGTCAATCCAACCCGCTCCAGAATAAACTTTGCGTTTTTGCTGGAGGAACCGAGGGCTGTTTTGTACCCTCTTTTCCGGATTTTTGCCAGCGTCTTTCGCACTTCATCTGTGACGTCCGCCGGGGTCATCGTTTTTAACAATTCCCGGTAAGTCTCATTTTTCCGTGCCGCCAGTTCTTCTTTTTTCTCCCTGGATAAGGGCTCTCCCTCATAGCGTTCCAGGATAATCTCGAGGCTGTCCATGCGGCTGACGCCCCTCAGACGGTTATTGATCTCCTCATCAAAATAAATTCCCATATCATCCGCCATCTTTTTCCATGCCTGATAATGGAATTTATCGGTAAAAACAATCACTCCGTCCAAATCAAAAATTACTGCTTTCAAACTCATCCTGCTGTATCCTCCTTCCGTCCGGCGTCCGTTTTACCAACGCCTGATTGCAAAAATTTTATCCGTTGCTTTTTTGACCGATTCCGGCGTAAATCCCATGAAGAACAGATTTTTCAATTCTCCAAATGTATAATTCATATTCTCTTTATCCCTGCTTTCAATAATTCCGTACGCCGCAGGTAAATCTTCTTTCAAAATGGCAAGCGCTTCCCTATCGTCCGCCGCCTCTGCCAAACGGGTATTTTCGTTATATCTGATCCGGAAATCTTTGAGGGGTTTATACGAAAACCGATATCTTCCCGAAGTAAGCGTTACTTTCCCCTCCCCGGAAATGCTTCCCTCCGGGCATCCGTCCCCGGACACCTGCACATTTTTCCCGTCGCATTCCGGCAGCGTCACTTCCGCCTCACAGCCAAAGGGCACTTCCACCGAAAGAGAAAATGTTCCATCCCGGTCAATCCTCCAATTCGATACATATTTTCCGCAGGCGGAATCATAGCTGCAGTTAAAATACCGAAACCTCATATCCGGCGTTGGCGCAATTACGGCCCTTTGAAATCCCGGCGCCGCAGCCCGGATACCCGCGATATATGCATAGAAAAATTCAACCACCGAGCCGTAGGCGTAATGATTCAGGGAATTCATGCCGGTTTTGCTGATCGTGCCGTCCGGTAAAACAGAATTCCACCGCTCCCAGATCGTCGTCGCTCCCAGATTCACGCAGTAGAGCCAGCCCGGGAATCCCTCCTGGAACAGGAAATGATACGCCAGATCCTCCATACCGTTCTCACACAATGTCATGCACAGCAGAGGGGCTCCCACAAAACCGCATTTGATCTGATAACAGTCCTTTTTTAAACGTTCCCTGAACTGCGCGGTCATTTTTTCTTTCTCACGGTAAAGGCCGAATTTTAACGCCACAATATAGGCGGCCTGCGTATCCACAGACAGACGGCCGTTCGGCGTCACATATTCATTCAGGAAAGCTTCCCTTATCTCATCCGACAGGCGCTTATATTTTCCGGCATCCTCCCGGTATTTCAACCGCTCTGCCATTTCAGAGACAATTCTGACAGACTGATAGTAGTAAGCCGTACCGATAAAATCGTCGTCCGTAGAACCCTTGAAGCTTTCCTCTGTCACACCGTCCAGCGCCAGCCAGTCGCCGAACTGGAATCCATTCAGGAAGAAACGCTTTCCTCCTTTTTCCTCGTCCACGCGGTACATGTACTCCGCCCAGTCCCTCATCAACGGGTAATATTCCCTCATGTCAGTCAGGTCTCCGTAAACACGATAGAGTACCTCCGGCAGAAAAGCCGCCGCATCGCCCCAGACGCTCGCCGTTCCCCCCTGTGCCCCCATAGACGGAATATAATTCGGCACCGCGCCGTCCATTCTTAGCTGCTCGCTCCGCAGATCCCGCAAAAATTTCCGGTAGAAAGCGCGGGTATCCATGTGATAGGACGCCGTAGCGGAAAATACCTGGGCGTCCCCCGTCCATCCGAGGCGCTCGCTGCGCTGCGGGCAGTCGGTCGGCAGGTCTATAAAATTGGACTTCAGCCCCCACAGACAGTTTTGATACAGACGGTTGATTTTCTCATTCGAAGTCTCAATATAACCAATCCTGTCCAGATCCGAATAAATCACCCTGGAACAGATATCTTCCTTTTTCAGCTCTCCCGGCCATCCCGTCACTTTCAGATAACGGTATCCAAAGTAGGTAAAATGCGGGCGCACCACCTCATGCCTGCCATCGGAAATATAGGTAAACACCGACTGGGCATCCCGGTAATTGCCATGATAGAAATTTCCCTGCTGCAGCACTTCCGCACATTCAATGACAATTTTTGTTCCCCGGGGAAAATCCGCGGTAAACTCCATAAACCCTGCATGATTCTGTCCAAAATCCACCACTGTTTCTCCCAAAGGAGTCTGAAGGATTTCCACCGGCCACAGCGTTTTTTTTTCCACAACCGGCAGGCTGTAGCGTTCCGCAAGCCTGCCCGGGGCTTCCAGCGCCTTTGCCGCTTTGGGCTCATTTTCCTTTCCGTCCCACAGCAAACGATTTATCGTCTCGCCGAAATAAATGCCGCTCTCCTCGATATCGCTGCCCCGGTAAAGCCAGGAGTCATCCGTGGGGATCACCTCTGTGCCGCCGTCTGCATACCAGATTCGGATTTCCGCAATGGCTTTCATACGGTCCCCGAACAGATTCGGCTGATTCTGCAGCCCAAATACGCCCATATACCAGCCCTTGCCCAGCAAAATCTCAATCCGGTTTTCCTTTGCCAGCATGTGTGTAATATCGTAAGTCTGATACTGGCAGCACTCCACATAGTCGTTGAGATAAGGAGCCAGATATTCATTTCCGACTTTTCTGCCGTTTAAGTACGCTTCATAAAGTCCCAGCCCGCAGATATAGATGCGGGCGCGGGATATTTCTCTGTCTGTCTGGAACCGTTTGCCCAAGACAGGGTGAAACGCATCTTCCTCCTCCGGCCCGATCCACCGCGCGGTCCAGGGATCATCCATCTTTCCGGTTTCAAACACAGCCGCTTCGCTGACCGCAGTCTCTTTGTTATCCCCGGTGACTGATACCCGCCAGTAATATGTTGTATATGGCTGCAGTTCCATGAAAAGCTCCGTTCCATTGGAAGCGAGAGTCTCGCCTTCCTCCTTTACCACCGGATTTTCAAAACCGGGCGTATCCGAAACCTCAATAACAGCTTTTACCTGCCTTTTTGCTTTTGTATCCGTCACCTTCCAGGAACAGGATATCCTGTCATAAGCAAATCCTGTCGGATTTGTGATACCGTTAATCTTTAAATCCGTAATCTTCACTTTTACCTCCCGGTTATATTCTGCCATGTTCACTAAGCTCATACTTCACTTTCAGTTCGTATTTGCTAAGTGTACAGG
>CAZGMH010000101.1:1885-8144 GCA_964526765.1 uncultured Eubacterium sp. | reverse complement strand
GTTTTTGCACAGCAGGTTGATAACGAATTAAGCGGTATCGCTTTTGAATTACTTGGAAAAGCAAAAGACCTGGCGGCGGATCTGGACGCTAAAGTTGCGGCAGTCCTGATTGGCTCCGATGTAAAAGGTCTTGTTGATCAGTTAGCAGAATATGGCGCTGATAAAGTTATCGTAGTAGACGATCCGGAATTAAAAGAGTACAGGACAGAGCCGTATACACATGCGCTTGCGTCTGTGATCAATAAATACAAACCGGAAATCATGCTGGTTGGCGCTACGGCAATCGGACGCGACCTCGGACCTCGCGTATCCGCGCGTGTCCAGACCGGTCTGACAGCCGACTGTACAATGCTTGAGATCGGCGACTTCCCGCTGACCCCGATTCCGGGCAAAGAGCAGAAACACAAACAGCTGCTGATGACCCGTCCGGCATTCGGCGGCAACACAATCGCTACAATCGCATGCCCGGACAACCGTCCTCAGATGGCGACCGTACGTCCCGGCGTTATGCAGAAGATCGCGCCGACGCCAGGAGCAAAGGCGGAAGTGATCGAGTACAATCCGGGATTCATCCCGAACAGTAAATATGTTGAGATCCTTGAGATTGTGAAGAATGTTACAGAAACTGTTGATATTATGGACGCTAAGATTCTTGTATCCGGCGGACGCGGCGTTGGCTCGCCGGAAAACTTCAAGATTCTGGAAGACCTGGCAGAAGCAATCGGCGGAACCGTATCCTGCTCTCGTGCAGTTGTAGATTCCGGCTGGAAACCAAAAGATCTGCAGGTAGGACAGACCGGTAAGACAGTCCGCCCGAACGTATATTTCGCAATCGGTATCTCCGGAGCAATTCAGCATGTAGCAGGTATGGAAGAATCCGATATCATTATCGCGATCAACAAAGATGAGGACGCTCCAATCTTCGACGTTGCCGATTACGGCGTGGTAGGCGATCTGAACAAGATCGTTCCGGCTTTAACAGCTAAAATTAAAGAGGCAATCGCTGACAAATAAAGCGTCCGGCATGAGCCGGATGTAAATGGAAAGAAGCGGAAAGCGCAAATTTATTTGCGGTTTTCCGCTTCTTTTTATTTGTTTCACAGGAAATTGCTTTGCAATATTCCTATGTAACAAAAGCGCTGTGGCAAAGGGTGCGCAGCTTCGCGCGGTCTGCCTTCTTGTATGCAAAAAAGTACATGGTATCGGCGGTAAAAGTAACAGAAATAATTGACTTTTGGTTTAATGCCTGTATAATCAGGTTATAGCGGGGAAGTTTAGCAAAAAATGATTTTTTGTTTATTATTAAATGCCCGGAAGTAAATGCCGGCGCCGCGCCCGCTGCGGCCGGAAAACAGGGAAAGGAATTATGGAATCAGATTATATTAACGCAAGCATAGGGAAGAAAATTAAAAATTTGAGAAACCGAAATGGTCTGACGCAGCAGGAGCTGGCGGACCGCACGGAGCTGACCAAGGGATATATTTCACAGTTGGAGCGGGGACAGGTGGCGCCCTCCGTTGTCACACTGCTGGATTTGATTGAATGTCTGGGGAGCACGGCGTCAGAGTTTTTCAAGGAGACGGAGCAGGAGCAGGTCGTCTTTTCGGACGAGGGTTTTTTCGAAAAAATCGACGAATGCGGAAACAGTATCCAATGGATTGTTCCGACAGCCCAGAAGAACCAGATGGAACCGCTTCTGGTCGTTGTCCGGCCATACCAGCGGCTGTTCGAACATAAGCCCCATGAGGGCGAGGAATTTGGTTATGTCATTTCCGGGAGGATTACGCTGTATCTGGGTGAGGAACGATATGTCGTGAAAACAGGGGAGAGTTTTTATTTTTCCGCAAAGTGCGGTCATTATATTGAAAACCACACGGCGCGTCCGGCGAAGTTTATCTGGGTGAGCACGCCGCCGACATTTTAGGCAGGTATGGCAATTTGGATACCAGGGAGAAGAGAATGGAAATGAAAAAGGATACCAATATTATCGAGTTAAAAAATATAACAAAAACCTATGAGGATGGATTTACGGCGGTTTCGGATTTTAATCTGGAAGTAAAAAGAGGGGAATTTGTGACGTTTCTGGGGCCGTCCGGCTGTGGAAAGACGACGACTCTGCGGATGATTGCGGGCTTTGAACTGCCCACGGAGGGGGAAATTTTATTAAACGGCAAGGATATCACGAACCTGCCTCCGAACAAACGGCCCATCAACACGGTGTTTCAGAGGTATGCGCTTTTCCCCCATATGAATATTTATGAGAATATTGCTTTTGGGCTGAAACAGAAGAAAATGCCAAAAGACATCATCAGGAAAAAGGTGAAGAAAGCGCTGGAACTGGTGGATCTGGAAGGGTTTGAAGCCCGTTCCGTCACTACTTTATCCGGGGGACAGCAGCAGAGGGTCGCCATAGCCCGGGCGCTGGTCAATGAGCCGGAAATCCTGCTTCTGGATGAGCCTCTTGGAGCGCTGGATTTGAAAATGCGAAAAGAGATGCAGCTTGAACTCAAGGCGATGCATGACGAGCTGGGCATTACTTTTATCTATGTCACGCATGACCAGGAGGAAGCGCTGACCATGTCGGACAAGATCGTGGTTATGTCCGAGGGAAAAATGCAGCAGATTGGAACGCCGGAGGATATTTACAATGAACCGAAAAATGCGTTTGTGGCGGACTTTATCGGGGAGAGCAATATTTTTAACGGCATTATGACGGGACGTTTCAAAGCGAGGTTCTGCGGCGGCGAGTTTGCCTGCGTGGACGACATCGAGGAGGGAACCCACATTACGGCAGTCGTGCGGCCGGAGGACGTACTTTTGACGTCCCCTGAACAGGGTACGATCCGCGGAAAAGTTATCTCTGTAATTTTCAAAGGGATGCACTACGAGATTACGGTGGAGTCGGGAAAAAATGAAATGGTAATCCAGACAGTTCATTCCGCTGCGGTGGGAGACTTCGTCGGAATGTCGGTGGAGCCGGACAATATTCACATTATGATTGCGGAGGACCATACGAATTTCTTCCCTGTGGAAATCAACAAAGATTACCGGATGGAGTACAACAAAACGGCGCTGGACGCCAGTCTGACAAAAATCATAAAGGGCAGCAGGCGTTTGGAGGACGGAACGCTGGTGGATGCGGACGGAGAAAAAATTGATCCGGGCAGGATCAAAGTGGTCGCCTCGATTCAGCCGCAGGATATTAAAATGACAGACGATATAGAGGCGGGTCTGGTACAGGGATATATCAGCAATCTGATTTACAAAGGGGATCATTACAGCTATGTCATTCACACGGATATCGAGGAGGATTTTGTGGTGGATGACGAGTATTTGTGGAATATGGACGACCATGTCGGACTGCTGATGCCGCCGGAAAAAATGACGTTCCGGGTGAAACGGTAAGGAGGGACGCAGATGAATCAGGTAAAAAAATCCGTGGAAAACAGGAACGTGCGGGGGGCGAACGCCCGGGCGGGGTCTGGAGGAATAAAGTTTTCCAGAAAAAATCTGGGCATCCCCTATGCGGTATTCCTTGCCGTATTTGTGATTGCGCCGCTGGCGGTGTTGTTTTACTATGCGTTTACCAACGGGCAGGGGGAATTTACCCTGGATAATCTGACAGGCTTCTTCACAAACCCGAATACGCTGGGCACGCTCTGTTACAGCTTTGCCATCGCGATCGTGACGACGCTGGTCTGTCTGCTGCTCGCTTATCCGACGGCGTATATTCTGGCGTCGGGCAGATTAAAAAACAAATCGACACTTTTACTTATCTTTATTATGCCAATGTGGATTAATTTTTCTCTGCGCATCACGGCGCTGAAGGAAATACTGACGTTGATCGAGGGAAACCTGGCGTACTATCCCTTTGTGAATGCGGTGGCGGGCATGACCTATGACTTTCTGCCCTTTATGATACTGCCGATTTACACAACTATATCCAGGCTGGACGGCTCTCTCATAGAGGCGGCGAGGGATTTGGGCGCGGGGGATGCGCAGGCGTTTCTGAAAGTGACGCTTCCGCTTTCCGTGCCGGGCATTGTAAGCGGTGTGTCGATGGTGTTTTTGCCTGCCATGACGAATTATGTGGTTCTGGATATGCTCTACAACAGCACTTACATCATGGGAAGCCTGATAGGAAGTTATTTTGCGGCTTATAACTGGCATGGCGGTTCCATGATCGCGCTGATTTTGCTTGGCATTATCTGTCTGTTTACCTTCTTTACGAAAGGAATGGAGAAAGAGGACAGCCGGGGAGTGGGAGGCGCTTTGCTATGATGAAAAAATCATGTAAATGTATTTTTATTACCCTTATTCTGATATTTTTATATGCGCCTGTTCTGATCCTGGTTGTCTACAGCTTTACGGATGCGGCGCATATTGGGGCAATCCGGGGATTTTCGCTCCATAACTATGTGACGTTGTTTACAACTCCGGAGCTGACAGATATGATTTTGGGAACCGTTGTTCTGGCTCTCGGATCGGCTGCCATTGCGACGGTTCTGGGGACAATTGGGGCAATCGGCGCTTTTTATTCGAGAAAAAAGGTGAATGCGGCAATCTCTGCGATGAATCAGATTCCGGTGGTGAATGCGGATGTTGTGACAGGATTTTCCATCTGCATCCTGCTGGTCGTTGTGTTTGGCGTCAGCAAGGACACGTTTATTCCCCTGATAGCCGGGCATGTAGTTTTGTGCGCTCCTTTTGTGTTTCTGTCAGTCATCCCGAAGCTGAAGCAGATGGATCCGGACATCTATGAGGCTGCTCTGGATTTGGGGGCGGCGCCATTTACGGCGCTTTGGAGGGTAGTAATCCCGCAGATTGCCCCCGGCATTGTCTCCGGGTTCGCGCTGGCGATTACATTGTCGCTGGACGATTATTTTGTGGCGACTTACACAAAACCGGCAACCTTTGATACGATAAGCACTTATGTAGTAAATGCGACGAAGGGCGCGCAGACGAACATTAAAACGGCGCTGTGGGCTTTGTCTGCGGTCATTTTTCTGATTGTCGTGCTGATCGTCGTCTTTATGAATATGAGGGCGGGCGGCGCGCGTTTTTGCCGCAGGGCGTCCGCGTGGATCATGCCGGCGGTCCTGCTGTTTGCCGCCTTTGCTTTGTCTGCCGCTTTGTGTGAGGACGTCCATGCGGCAGAGACGCCGGAGGTTACTTTAAGAGTCTGCAACTGGGAGGAATATATCGATTACGGGGACTGGGACGAGGAAGAAACGATCGATCTGGACAGCGGAGACATCATCGGCGTGAATCCCATGGTGGAGGATTTTGAGGAATGGTACTATGAAACCTATGGCGTCAAAGTTAAAGTGCAGTATTCCACCTTTGGCACAAATGAGGATCTCTACAACATGCTCACCCTGGGGGATGAGTATGATCTGGTATGCCCGTCGGAATATATGGTAATGAAACTGATGGCGGAAGAACAGCTTTTGCCGTTGTCGGAGCATTTTTTTGACACGGAGGATGAAAATAATTACTACATCAACGGAGTTTCCCCTTATATTAAAAATATTTTTGATACCCAGGAAATCAATGGGGAAAGCTGGGGGAAATATATGGCTGGGTATATGTGGGGAATTACCGGAATTGTGTACAATCCGGAGGTGATGTCCGAGGAGGACGCCTCCCACTGGAAGGTTTTAAGCGATGAAAAGTACAAATGTCAGGTCACTGTAAAGGATAATGTCCGCGATTCCTATTTTGCGGCGGTGGGCGCGCTCAAAGCGGATCTGCTCACCAGCGAAGATTTTGTCAATGATCCGGATTATTCCCGCAATCTGGAAAAAGAGATGAATGACGTGTCGCCGGAAATGGTGGCGGCAGTGGAGGAGTATTTACAGGACGTAAAAAACAACGCCTATTCCTTTGAATCGGATTCGGGGAAAGCGGATATGGTGACCGGAAAAGTAGCGGCAAATTACCAGTGGTCCGGGGATGCTGTTTACACGATGGACCAGGCGGATGAGGATGGCTTTACCCTGGCATTTGCCGTTCCGGCGGAGTCCACAAATATTTATTTTGACGGGTGGGTCATGCTGAAAAGCGGAATTGGCGATGATGAGGCAAAGCGGCAGGCGGCGGAGGCGTTTATCAATTTCCTCTCCCGGCCGGACAATGCCGTCCGGAATATGTATTACATCGGTTATACGTCCGTCATTTCCGCCAGCGAGGACGGGCGGATTTTTGAGTACGCCGACTGGCGCTATGGCGCTGAGGATGATGAAGAAGAGGTAGAAGA
>CAZGMH010000101.1:0-1785 GCA_964526765.1 uncultured Eubacterium sp. | reverse complement strand
ACCGCCCCGGCCGACCAGGTATACCGTCAGCTTTTCTCCCAGTATCCGTCGCTGGAGGTCATGAACAGGGCGTCCATTATGACCTGTTTTGATGATGACAAAAACGAGGCGATCAACCAGATGTGGATTCACGTCCGGTGCTACAATATTCACGACGTGCCGGTCGGAATCTGGGCGCTGGCGGCCGCGGCAGGGGCGGCTTTCATATTTGCGGTGATTCGGAAAAAGAAGAACAGCGCAATCCTTTAGACTTTGTGAATAATTAAAAATATGCATGTCAATACTTCACCAAAAGGAGGAGTTTGACATGCATATTGTATTTATAACGCCGGCTGCCGCGCTGCGGCGTTTAAAAATATACCGTCTTGGCGGAAAATTTTACGGTCATCCCAACGCGATTACCGGACCGTTGATTTTGGGCGGAATTTTGAAAAGAGCGGGGCATCAGGTGGAAGTATATGAGGAATTGTATGGTTCGGTACCGTTTTGGCGCTGCCTGAAGGAAGCGGATGTGTTCTGCTTTTATACAATGACGTCCACGGCTCCGAGAGCTTATGAACTGGCGGATATGGTACATGCCAGTACGGATGCGAAGGTAATTATTGGCGGGATTCACGCCTCTGCCATGCCGGAGGAAGCGGCAGAACATGCAGATTATGTAATCGCAGGAGAGGGAGAGGCGGTGATTCTGGATGTGGTGGAGGGCAGAAGGAAGGAAAAGATTATTTATACAGAGCCGCCGCAGGATTTGGATTCCCTGCCGCCGCCGGATTACAGTATTTTAAAGACTCCCTGCGACTGTGCCAATGTCATGACTACGAGGGGATGTACTTACCGCTGCACATTCTGCACCACTTCCCGGATGTTTGCGCCTTACCGCCAGCGCAGCGTGGAGAGTGTCCTCGATGAAATACGCATATATAAAAAAATGGGATTTCAATATATGAACTTTGAGGATGACAATTTTACGGCGGATAAGGAGCGGGCGAAGGAAATCTGCCGGGGGATGATCCGGGAAAATCTGGTTTTCAAAGAGACGTTCTTTTTCGGGCGGACGGATATGGCGGAGGACGAAGAATTGATGGATTTGCTGCAGAGGGCGCATCTGAACCGGGTGTTAATCGGTATAGAGTCGTTGAATCAGGCGGCGCTGGATGAAATTCACAAGGGACAGAAGCCTTTGGATATCGAGCGGGCGGCTAAAAGCTGCCGGGAACATAAAATCCGCCTGATTGCCAGTATTGTGCTCGGAATTGACTCGGATACAAAAGAGGATATCCGAAAAGCGGTTAAATTTGCATCGGATATTGACGCTTACCAGCTTCAGCCGGCGGTGCTGACACCTTATCCGGGAACGCCTGTCTATGAACAGTACAAAAAGGAAAACCGGATGCTTGTACCGGACTGGGAACAGTATGATATGATGAATGTGACCTTCCAGCCAGGACAAATGTCTGCATGGGAATTACAAAATGAATTCTATAATGCAGTAACAAAATTTTATGCATTTTCTGCGTCATTTCGAATCGGAAAAATATTCGGATGGGGATATGGAATACGCCGTATCGGGCTGTGGTTCTTCTCCCATGCAGGAGCCGCCGGGGCCAGATTCGCCGCAAATCATGTAAAAACGACTTTTTATTACAAGCTGAAGCATAATGAATATGACGGGTTCTGGAGACAGGAGCCGCCGGTGTGCTATGAGCTTGCCGGAACCAGAGAGAGCCCGGAGTGGAAAGCGCAGTTTTTGAATTGAAAATCATTCCGGACCACGCGGTTTTTGAA
>CAZGMH010000100.1:1832-8153 GCA_964526765.1 uncultured Eubacterium sp. | reverse complement strand
GTAAGTAGGAAGGAGGAAAATGATGGATAATAAAACTTTAGCCTCTACCCGCAAAGCTACGAAGGTCGCTGATGGTATTCCGATGCTTGTAATCTGTGTGGTAGTTGTGGCTTTCCTGTATATTGCCGGGGCGGCGGAACTATTCTCAGGCAATATTATGAGATATTTGCTTAAAATTTTCCTGTACATCGCACTCGGTGAGATGTGGAACCTCCTCAGTGGTTTTACAGGAATGACAAGCCTGGGCCAGCAGGCATATATCGGTATGGCCGGATATACAGTTGCTGTTATAACATCAACTTTCAGCCTGTCTTTGGGCGTTGGCATTTTACTTGGGACTGTGATCGGTACGGTTATTTCGTTTGGGCTTTCTTTCATTCTTTTCCGAATGAGAGGCATGTATTTTGCTATTGCGACCTGGGTGGTGGCGGAAGCGTTATGCGTATGGTTCAAGAGCTGGAAATTTGTAAACATGGGCGGCGGTATGTCCATTACTGCAAGGCCGTATCCGTCTACAGCGACTATTTATCTCATATCCCTGACTGTATGCGTGGCTGCATTGATTGTTGTGTATGTTCTTCTCAGGACAAAGACCGGCCTTGGACTTACAGCCATGAGGGATGATGCTGACGCAGCTTCATCAGTTGGCGTTAATATTTTCAAATCAAAGCTTCTTGTTTATGTGATCGCCGCATTGTTCTGCTCACTTGCAGGCGCGGTATTCTTTGTAAACAAAGGTACGATTTATCCGGACAGCGGATTTGATATCGGCTGGACGGTAGCTTTGGTATTTATCGTAATCGTAGGCGGTATCGGTACTGTGGCAGGACCTATGGCAGGCGCTGTAATCTATGTAATCCTGGATGAGTTCCTTGCCCACTATGCAGGATGGTCCAATATTATTTTGGGCGCGATTGCGATTCTGGTTATTATCTTCCTTCCGGATGGTATTATGGGAACGCTTCAGAAGAAACTCCATTTTGAGATTTTCTCCCAGAAACGTTTCTCAGAGCCTAAGAAGATGAAAAAAGCAAAAGCAGAATAATGCATATGGATGAAAAATCAGAAAAAGCTTCTCCTTTTTGGGGAAGCTTTTCTTTTTTCAAATAATTTACTTTCCAGATGATACGGAAGTGTGATATACTCTGTAGTTAGTGAAAAATTTGTATCTGTATACGGGTTTTTTGAAAAATATACAGAGTTATGAAAAAAGGAGGTTCCCAGACATGGGTAAGATTTTTAGATTTCATACGGATGTGGATACGGATCAGATTATTGCGTCACAATATCTGTTGTTTCCGACCATAGATGAAATGAAAGTACATACCTTTGAATCATTAGATAAAGAATTTGCAGCAAAGGTCCAGCCGGGAGATTTTGTGGTTGCGTCGGAAAACTTTGGCTGCGGTTCTTCCAGAGAACAGGCGCCGGGCGTATTAAAAGCGCTGGGGGTTAAGGCTGTGATTGCAAAGTCTTTTGCGCGTATTTTTTACCGCAATGCGATTAATATCGGTCTTCCTGTTATCGTATGTAAAGATCTGTACGATCATGTGGCAGACGGCGATGAAATGGAGCTGTCGCTGACGGAAGGGATTGCAGTCTGTAACGGACAGGAGTTTGTCTGTACAAAACTCCCGGAATATATGCAGGGCATTCTGGATCAGGGCGGCCTGATCGCATCATTAAATAAATAAGGAGGTTGCCACATATGGGAATGACAATGGCAGAGAAAATTATTGCAGCGGCGGCAGGCGTTCCATCTGTCCGGCCGGGAGATATACATACAGTGGAAGTGGACAGACTGATGAGCAATGACGGGACAACCCATCTTACCATTGATATGTACAATCAGAAATTGAAAAATCCGCATATTGCAGATGTAAATAAGCTGGTGTGGATTGTGGACCACAATGTACCTGCGGACAGTCCAAAGACGGCTGCATCCCACAAGAAAATGCGTGATTTTGCAAAGGAACATGGAATCACTTATTATGAGGGGAAAGGCGTCTGCCATCAGATTATGATGGAAAATCATGTAAGGCCCGGAGAATTGATTTTCGGTGCGGACAGCCATACCTGTGCTTACGGCGCCCTGGGCGCTTTCGGGACGGGCGTCGGATGTACCGACTATCTGTATGCTATGGTGACGGGACAGTCGTGGGTGCTGGTGCCGGAAACATTGAAATTTAATTTGACGGGAAAACTTTCCGAGGGCGTTTATGCGAGAGATCTGATATTGACGATTATCGGCCGGATTGGAGCAAACGGGGCAAACTATAAAGCGATGGAGTTTGGCGGCGAGGGATTAAAAACCCTGACCATGAGCGACAGAATCGCAATCTGTAACCTGTGTGTGGAGGCGGGCGCCAAAACAGCTCTGATGGAAGCGGATGAGATTGCATTAAATTATCTGAAAGAGCGTGGCAGAGAGCCGAAGCATATCTTTACGAGCGATGCAGATGCAGTCTATGCAAAGGAATATGAAGTGAATTTAAGTGAAATTACGCCGATTGTGGCGAAACCGCATTTTGTGGATAATGTTGTGGATGCAAGAGAATGTGCCGGCGTAAAGATTGACGAAGCGTTTCTTGGCTCCTGCAACAATGGACGCCTGGAGGATTTAAGAGTGGGCGCGGAAATCATCAGGGGGAAAAAGGTACATCCGCTCGTGCGTTTCCTTGTAGTTCCGGCAAGCCAGGAGGTTTATCAGCAGGCTTTGGAAGAAGGGCTGATTGAGATTTTTATGGATGCAGGCGCGATTGTGATGAATGCAAACTGCAGTGTATGCTGGGGAAGCTGCCAGGGAGTCATCGGCGCGGGAGAGACATTGATCAGTACGGGCACGCGCAATTTCAAGGGACGTGCCGGCCATCCCGATTCCTTTGTTTATCTGGCTTCTGCGGCAACCGTGACCGCATCCGCGATTACAGGTGAGATTACAACGGCGGATATGCTGTGAGAAAGGACAGGGAGAAAAGATGGAGAGATTTACAGGAAAAGTCTGGGCGCTCGGCGACGATATCGATACGGATATCATTATTCCCACAGAGTATCTTGCCTTAAAAACTGTTGAAGATATGAAACCATATGCATTTTCGCCTCTTCGCCCGGAACTGGCAGGACAGATTCAGCCGGGGGATATCATTGTGGCGGGAAAAAATTTCGGCTGCGGTTCTTCCAGGGAACAGGCGCCGGAGATTATCAAGGCATTGGGCGTTCGCTGTGTGATTGCGAAATCCTTTGCCCGTATCTTTTTCCGCAATTCCATTAACAATGGGCTTTTGCTCATCGAAAACGCCGGAATCCAGGCGGACGTAAAGGAAGGCGACGAGATTACCGTTACGGTAAATGAGCATATTTCCCGTGAAGGAAAAGAGTATCCGATCGCTTCTCTGCCGGAGAATCTGGTGGAGATTATCAATGCAGGCGGCCTGGTAAAAGCAATGCGCAGGCGCAATGGCATGGATTAAGGAAGGGGGGTACCGGACATGGGAGCAACAATGATTGAGAAAATCATTCGGAATAATATAAAAAGAGATGTGAAACCGGGCGATATTGTCACGGTTGACGTGGACCGGGTCATGATACATGACATTTTTATCCCGTTTGTGGCTGAAAAGTTTGAGGAGATGGGATTTACGAAGATTTGGGATGCGGATAAGGCGGTTTTGATTTACGACCATCTCGTACCGGCAAGCCAGGTGGATGACACGAGACATTTTCGCGTGGGAAACGAGTTTGCGGAAAAGTACGGGATGAAAAACATCCATCGTTCCGACGGAATCTGCCATCAGCTGATGACGGAAGCCGGTTATGTGAAACCGGGGCATATTGTATTCGGGACAGACAGCCATACGACCACTTACGGGTGTGTCGGCGCATTTTCTTCCGGAATCGGATATACGGAGATGGCAAGTATTCTTGGCACCGGGAACCTGTGGATTCGCGTGCCGGAGACGATTAAAGTGACGGTGAACGGGAAGCTTCCGGCAAATGTCACATCCAAGGATATCATTCTGCGCTTAATCGGAGACCTGGGGGCGGATGGAGCTACCTACATGGCGCTGGAATTTCACGGGGATACGATTGAAGATATGTCTGTGGCAGGCCGCATGACAATGTCCAATATGGCGGTAGAGGCGGGAGCAAAATGTGCGTTATTTGCGCCGGATGAGAAAACCGCAGAGTATTGTGAAATCACCCTGACAGAGGAGCAGAAAAACCTGAAGGCGGATGCGGACGCAGTTTATGCCCGTGAGATTACCTATCAGGCGGAAGAACTGGTCCCGGTATTGGCATGCCCGTCCCAGGTGGATAATATCAGGCCTGTCACGGAGCTTGCGGGAACCGAAATCGATCAGGTATTTATCGGCTCCTGTACGAACGGCCGTCTGGAAGATTTGATGGCGGCAGCGGAAATTTTAAAGGATAAGAAGGCTGCGCCTTTTGTAAAACTGATTGTGACGCCGGCGAGCCGGAAAATTTATAAGGAAGCCCTGGAAAACGGGACAATGGAGATTCTGGCAAAGGCGGGCGCGATCATCACCCATCCGGGCTGCGGACTGTGCTGTGGAAGAGCCGGAGGCATTTTGACAGACGGGGAGCGTGTTGTGGCGACAAATAACCGCAATTTCCTGGGCAGAATGGGAACTTCAAAGGTAGAAATTTTCCTGGCGTCGCCAAAGACCGCAGCAGCGAGCGCAGTCGCGGGAAAAATTGTTGAGGCTTAAGAAAAAATTGTGTTTATAATATAGAAAGAGGATAGATTATGTGTATGTTATATGCAAATACGAGGGATGCTTCGGAAAAGGTGACGGCTTCCCAGGCAATCTTAAACGGGCTTGCGAAGGACAGCGGATTGTATGTGCCGACAGAAATACCGAAGCTGGATATTCCTGTGGCGGATTTGAGCAAAATGACTTATCAGGAGACGGCGTATGCGGTAATGAGCAAATTCCTTACCGATTTTACAGAGGAGGAATTAAAGACATGTATCAACCGCGCCTATGATTCAAAATTTGACACGGAGGAAATCGCTCCCCTGGTCCATGCGGACGGCGCATATTATCTGGAACTGTTTCATGGTCCGACGATTGCCTTTAAGGATATGGCGCTTTCCATTCTGCCGCATCTTCTGATTACTGCGGCGCGCAAAAACAATGTGACAAATGATATCGTGATTCTGACAGCGACCTCCGGTGATACCGGAAAAGCCGCGTTGGCAGGCTTTGCCGATGTGGAAGGCACAAAAATCATCGTATTTTATCCGAAGAACGGGGTAAGCCCGATTCAGGAAAAACAGATGGTGACACAGAAGGGAGCCAATACTTTTGTGGTGGGCATCAACGGCAATTTTGACCAGGCCCAGACCGGCGTAAAACAGATGTTTTCCGACCCGGAGCTGAACAGGGAATTAAACGATGCCGGATTCCAGTTTTCCTCGGCAAATTCCATTAATATCGGCCGTCTTGTGCCGCAGATCGTATACTATGTATATGCCTATGCAAAATTATATGAAAACGGTGAAATCGGAGAGGGAGAGACAATTAATGTGGTAGTTCCTACCGGTAATTTCGGCAACATTCTGGCAGCGTTTTATGCAAAAAATATGGGGCTTCCCATCGACAAATTAATCTGCGCCTCCAATGAAAATAAGGTTCTCTTTGATTTCTTCCGCACAGGTGAGTATGATAAGAACCGGGAGTTTATTCTCACGTCATCCCCTTCAATGGATATTTTGATATCCAGCAATCTGGAACGTCTGATTTACCGTATTGCAGGCGGGGATGCAGAGAAAAACGCCGGAATGATGAGGGCGCTTACAACAGAGGGCAGATATACAATTACGGATGAGATGAGAGAGCAGTTATCCTCTTTTTATGGAAATTACACAACCGAGTCCGAAACGGCAGAAGTAATCAGGGAAATCTATGATAATACGGGTTATGTAATCGACACCCATACGGCAGTCGCAGCAAAGGTGTACAAAAAATATACGGCAGAGACCGGGGATAAGAAAAAGACGGTGATTGCATCTACCGCAAGCCCGTTTAAATTTACAAGAAGCGTTATGAATGCGATCGATCCGAAATATGATGCGATGACAGATTTTGAGCTGGCGGATGAGCTGTCAAAAATTGCAAATGTGAAAGTCCCCCAGGCAATTGAGGATATCAGAAGCGCAGAGGTTCTTCATGATACCGTGTGTGATGTGGACAAAATGCCCCAGGTTGTAAAGGGATTTTTAAAGATTGGGGAATAATGCGATGTATTGGGGTAAAATATTCATGAAAAAGAGGATTTTGATATGAAGAAGGAAGA
>CAZGMH010000100.1:0-1732 GCA_964526765.1 uncultured Eubacterium sp. | reverse complement strand
ATGTATTGGGGTAAAATATTCATGAAAAAGAGGATTTTGATATGAAGAAGGAAGAATTATACAGATATGTGGACCACACTGCGCTGAAGGCATTTACAACATGGGAGGATATTCGTAAGCTGTGCCGGCAGGCGCGTACTTTCCGCATGGCTTCTGTGTGTATCCCAAGCTGTTATGTAAAAATGGCTCATGAGCATTTCCCGGAGCTTAATATCTGTACGGTGGTAGGATTTCCGCTGGGCAATGCCAATCCGGAAGCGAAGCTTGCCGAAACCCGCCAGGCGCTTCTGGACGGCGCGAATGAAATCGATATGGTCATCAACGTCGGAATGGTGAAGAATAAACGGTTTGATATTGTTACGGAGGAAATTCGCCGGTTGAAACAGGAGACGGGAGAACATATTTTAAAGGTCATTATCGAGACATGTTATCTGACGGAAGAAGAAAAAATCAGGATGTGCGAGGCGGTGACGCAGGCAGGAGCTGATTATATCAAAACCTCTACCGGATTCGGTACAGGGGGAGCCACGATGGAAGACGTAAAACTGATGAGAGAGCACATTGGGGCAAATGTGAAGATTAAGGCGGCGGGCGGTATCCGTTCCAGAGAGGAAATGGAAGATTATATTGAGGCCGGATGCAGCCGTATCGGAACGAGCAGTGCGATTCAGATGCTTCAGGATGGAGAATAGAGGAATATGGAGGAAGCAAAATTAACAGAAAGGGCGAAATTAATAGAGGAAGCGGAAGTAATAGAAGAAGCGAAAGTAATAGAAAAAGCGGAATTGATAGAAGAAGCGGAATTAATCGAAAGAGCGAAATTAATCGAAAAGGCAGACTCAGCGAGAAAATTTGCCTATGCGCCATATTCCGGTTTTAAGGTGGGAGCGGCGCTTCTTAGTGCGGACGGCACGGTTTACACCGGATGCAATATTGAAAATGCTGCCTACGGACCGACAAACTGCGCGGAGCGGACAGCTATTTTCAAGGCGGTATCTGAAGGCAGGCGTGATTTTACAGCGATTGCAGTAATCAGCGACAGTGAAGACTTTACGGCGCCCTGCGGGGTGTGCCGGCAGGTAATGGCGGAATTTTGCGGACCGGATTTTAAAATTCTCATGTGCAACAGGAAAGGGGAATATCAGGCGGTTTCCTTAGAGGAATTGCTCCCGCGGGCTTTTTCTCTCTCTTAAAGGCGGCTTTCGTGTGCCGGAACAGGAAAAAACGGGAAAGTGAATATGGAAAAATATCATTCATAAAGGGGATGCTGCGTCTGCGGCATCCCCTTAAATGACAGATGGTTGATATTAAATTTCAGGACCGGCGCTGACGAGAGCTTTTCCTGCTTCGTTGCCTTCGTATTTTGCAAAGTTCTTGATGAATCTCTGTGCCAGGTCTTTTGCCTTTGTCTCCCATTCGGAAGCATCTGCATAGGTGTCACGGGGATCAAGAATGTTCGTATCCACACCTGGAAGCTCGGTTGGAACCTCAAAATTGAAGAACGGAATCTTCTTTGTAGGTGCGTTCAAAATGTCACCGTTGAGAATTGCATCGATGATTCCGCGGGTATCGCGGATGGAAATACGTTTGCCTGTGCCGTTCCAGCCTGTGTTTACCAGATATGCTTTTGCACCGCTCTTTTCCATTCTCTTTACAAGCTCCTCGGCATACTTTGTAGGATGAAGCTCAAGGAATGCCTGTCCGAAGCAAGCGGAGAAGGTCGGCGTAGGCT
>CAZGMH010000099.1:0-8230 GCA_964526765.1 uncultured Eubacterium sp. | reverse complement strand
TTTGATATTATAATAACTGTAAACCCCCAATACATTATATAGTTTTTTGCTACCCCCATAGTAAAAAATACCTTCTCTTTAGAAAGAACAGCCGAACGACAGGCTGTTCTTTTTTTTCCCTAAAATGACTGCAATCTTACAATATTGTAAGGATGCGAAAATAATCTGTAACCTTTATCAATGGAATCTCCAGCTTTAGTCTGTTATGATAATTACAACATATCAGGAGAGGATTCAAAACCCCTCTTTAAAAACATACTTTGCAAAGTTGAGTGATATAATTTTAATTTAAACAGGCGAAAGGAGCAATCTGACAAATGTCTTTATTACAGGTACGCGATTTAAAGAAAATATATACTACGAGGTTTGGCGGGAACCGGGTGCAGGCTCTGGCAAACGTAAATTTTTCGATTGAGAGGGGTGAATATGTGGCAATCATGGGTGAATCCGGTTCGGGAAAAACTACGCTGCTCAATATTCTGGCGGCGCTGGATGCCCCCACGGGAGGGAAAATCCTGTTAAACGGAGATGACATTACGGCGGTCAAAGAAAAACAGTTGTCTGCATTTCGGAGAAAGAATCTGGGCTTTGTGTTTCAGGATTTTAATCTGTTGGATACGTTTTCGCTGCGGGATAATATATATTTGCCATTGGTATTGGCAGGAAAGTCCTACAGCGAGATGGAAAAGCGTCTGACGCCGTTGGCTCAGCAGTTGGGAATAGCGGATATACTTGACAAATATCCATATGAGGTATCCGGCGGACAAAAACAGCGTGCTGCGGTTGTCAGGGCGCTGATTACAAATCCGCAGCTTATATTGGCGGACGAACCGACCGGGGCGCTGGATTCCCATGCATCCGAGCAGCTGCTGAGACTGTTTAACAAAATTAATGACTCCGGTCAGACAATTCTGATGGTGACACATTCGGTGAAGGCTGCCTGCCATGCGAAACGGGTGTTGTTTTTGCGGGATGGTGAAGTATTCCATCAGTTGTATCGGGCAGATCAGACGAGGGAGCAGATGTACCAGAAAATATCGGATACGCTGACAACGATAGCGACAGGTGGTGAGCGTTATGAATAAGAGCTTTTATGCAAAACTTGCCGCTTCTAATATGAAGAAAAACCGTCAATTTATCGTTCCCTATTTGCTGACCGGTATGTTTCAGGTAATGATGTTTTATATGATCGGGGCGCTCTCCGGCAACCCGGATCTGTTATCTGCGACAGGAACTGACAGTATGCTGGTCGTCATGAATATGGCTGTTGCCATTGTAGGGATATTTTCGGTCATCATGCTGTTTTATGCAGACAGCTTTTTGATGAAGCGCAGGAAAAAAGAACTGGGACTTTACAACATTCTGGGAATGGAGAAAAGGCATATTGGAAGGATGCTTTTCTGGGAGACGCTGTATGCATATGCGATTTCGCTGGCTGCCGGATCCGGATGTGGGATTCTGTTTTCCAAGCTTATCTTTATGCTGGCGGAAAAGGCGTCGCATATGAGTATCGGCATGAAATTTTATGTTTCTCCGTTATATCTGATGATGTCGGCGGTATTGTTTGGCTTGATTTATCTGGTTTCCTTTATTTTTAATTTTGTACAGCTGAAAATCAATCGTCCGGCAGAGCTTTTGAAGGGCGGAAATGTGGGAGAGCGGGAACCAAAGACGAAATGGATCATTGCCGTTCTGGGGTTTGCCTGCCTTGCAATCGGGTATGTTATGTCCCTGACCATCGATAATCCGATCCAGGCATTTACTATGTTCTTTATTGCAGTGCTGTTTGTGATCGCAGGCACGTATCTGACCTTTACGGCAGGTACAATCGCCCTGTTGAAGATGCTGCGGAAAAATAAAAAATATTATTATCAGACCAGGCATTTTACCGCAGTTTCCGGTCTGATTTACCGGATGAAGCAGAATGCGGTCGGTCTTTCTTCCATCTGTATTCTGGCGACTGCGGTCCTGATATTGGTGTCGGTGACATTTTCGCTCTATAACGGTGTTGAGAAAGGCGTAACCAATCAAATGTCTGGAAATACGCTGCTGGAGTTTGATGTGAATGAGGAAATGGCGGACGATATCACGGTGGAGGAGGTTTTACAGCCGTTGGAGGAAGCCGGATATGATATCGCAGACACAGTCGATTATTACTACCTCAGTCTTGTCCTTCTGAAAGACGGGAATACTTTCTATGTGGATGGAACGCACCTGGATGCGGTTGTTTATTCAAAGGCGGCAGCCCTTTATCTGATGGATGCGCAGGATTACAAAAAAATAACAGGAAAAGAGGCGGCGCCGGAGCCCGGACATGTGCTTGCGTGTTCGCTTACCGGGGAAGCTTTGGACAGCAGGATAAAAATATTGGATTCGGACTGGGCGGTTGACGGAGAGATGGACATAGACGGCATACCGGGGATTGGCGATATTGTAGACAGTTATGCCGTCGTAGTGCCGGACCGCGAATCACTGTTCGATATAGCAAAGCAGGCGTCGGCATATTATACGGACTATTACCAGGATGACAGCGGTATCGCAGTGACGCACAGCGTCCACTTTGACGTTGTGGGAGATGAAGATACGCAGAATGAAGCGATTGGGTTTCTGGAGGATGATATGTACGAAAAAGCACAGGACGGAAACGCTGGCCACAGCTTTACTATTATGGGGAAAGCAAAGGAAATTGCAAGGGCATATCGGTTTTACGGCGGATTCTTTTTTGTCGGTATTTTCCTTGCCATTGTATTTATGATGGGAACCGTTCTGATTATCTATTATAAACAGATGTCAGAGGGATTTGAGGACAGGGAGCGTTTTTGGATTATGCAAAAGGTAGGCATGAACCATCGGGAAGTGCGCCAGAGCATCAGATCCCAGATATTGATTGTATTTTTCCTGCCCCTGGCGACGGCGGCTGTCCATATGGCGGTGGCCAGCCCGATGGTCAGGAAAATCCTGTTGTGCTTTAACAGGATGGATATCTCGGCTTTTGCTCCCTGCACGGTTGTGACCCTGCTGGCATTTGCGGCGATTTATGCGGTTGTGTACAGTCTCACGGCAAAAGTGTATTATAAAATTGTAACAGCTATAGCAAACGACAAAAATATTTGCCGTTTGCTATAGTCCCTCCGGGGGATGCGCACGATTTTTGCAAGGAAGATTCTGTGCAAATGCACAGCAAAAACCGGCGCTGGTAACGTCATAAAGAAAAAATTTATGACGTTACCTGTAAATAATGAAAAAATAACCGGGCGGAAACGATGACCCTTATCCTGATCTTAAGAGAAAATTTTCTTTACAAACAGCGGGAGTGCGCTGTAAGCTATAAAAAATGGCAGATTGGAGAAAATTATGTATCGGATTTTGATTGTGGAGGATGATGCGGTCATCGCTTCCGTAATAAAAGAGCAGTTGGATAAATGGGGATATAATGCCGGAAAGGTAGAGGATTTTACGAATGTAATGTCTGAATTTGGCAGCTTTTCGCCCCACCTCGTATTGATGGATATCACACTGCCCTTTTTTAATGGCTATCATTGGTGCGGCGAAATCCGCAAAATCAGTAAACTGCCGATTATTTTTCTGTCGTCGGCGTCTGACCATATGAATATTGTTATGGCGATGAATATGGGCGGAGATGATTTTATTGCAAAACCCTTTGATCTGGACGTGCTTGTGGCGAAGGTTCAGGCAATGCTGCGCAGGACGTATGAATTCGGCAGTTCCGTAAGCCTGATCGAACACAGGGGAGCGATATTGAATCTGGAAGAAAGCGCGGTGTTTGTAGGGAGCGAAAAGATAGAACTGTCCAAAAATGAGTTTCGCATTTTAACCATGCTGATGCAGGAGCGGGGAAAAATCGTGAGCCGTGAGACATTGATGGAACGGTTATGGGAGACGGATTGTTATGTAGATGAGAATACTTTGACAGTCAATGTGGCAAGATTGCGCAGGAAGCTTGCGGAAGCGGGACTTGATGATTATATTACTACCAAAAAAGGACAGGGGTATGTGGTTTTATGAAATATTTCAGATTTTTTTTGGGGGAAAATAAGAAAAATCTTATATTGCTGTTTTTATTCTGGCTGATATTTGCGGTTTTGTTTCTGTTGGGGAATGTCCCCGTGGAGATTGCGGGATATGGGCTTTTGCTGTGCGCTGTTTTGGGGGCGGTTGTATATGGAATATCCTATTTCCGTTTTGTACGGGAGATGGAAATGCTCAGGTGCGTTTCTGATGAATTGCCGGTTACATTGGAGCATTTGCCGGAGGCAGACGGCGGAAAAGAATATATATATCAGGAGATGCTGCGCAAGGCGTGCGAAGCTTACAGGGAACAGGCGCAGATGATGCGTCAGAAAGAGCGGGATACAGAGGAATACAACGCGCTCTGGGCACATCAGATTAAGACGCCAATTGCCGCGATACGGCTTCTGTCCCAGACAGGCGAAGAAAGCCGGGAGATTTATGACCAGGTGTTTAAAATCGAACAGTATGTGGAAATGATTTTGAATTATCAGCGCTTGAACAGTGATTTTGGCGACTGGGTGCTGAAAAAACAGCCGTTGGATCCTGTTGTCCGTTATTCTATCCGCAAATATGCGAAGCAGTTTATACGAAAGAAACTCAGCCTCAAATATGAGGGAACGGATCTTACCGTGCTGACAGATGAAAAGTGGCTTTGTTTTGTAATAGGGCAGATTTTGTCCAATGCGTTGAAATATACGAAAAACGGTACGGTTCATATTTATACGGAGGGACAGAGACTATATATCAGCGACACCGGAATTGGCATCGAAAAAAGCGACCTCCCCAGGGTGTTTGACCGGGGCTATACCGGATATAACGGCCGTGTGGACAGGAAATCAACCGGTATTGGATTGTATCTGTGCAGGCAGGTCTGCGAAAAGCTTGGACATGGTATTTTGGTGGAAAGCGAGCCTGGCCAGGGGACGTGCGTCTGCCTGGAGCTGGACTATCTGGATATGCAGTAAAAGACTTGCATTTTTATTGATAATTTTATATATTAATGTGGTATAAAATGTGATACAGATCATAATGCAGAAGGGGAAATATGTTTAGCAAAAGTAAAAAAATAAATCCGCTTGCCGGGAGTCTGAGCATCATTATTGTGGGATGCGGCAAAGTCGGCATTACATTGGTGGAGCGCCTTTGCAGGGAGGGGCATGATATATCGGTGATTGACAAAGACGCTTCAAAAGTACAGAATGTGACAAATATGTATGATGTATATGGCGTGACGGGAAACGGGGCCAGCTTTACGGTCCAGATGGAGGCGGGCATTGAAAACGCCGATATCCTGATTTCCGTGACGGACTCGGATGAGTTAAATCTGTTATGCTGTCTGGTGGCAAAAAGGGCCGGAAATTGTGAGGTTATCGCGCGGGTGCGCACACCGGATTACAGTGAGGAAGCGGCGTATTTGAAAGAAAAGCTTGGATTGGCGATGATGATTAATCCGGAGCAGGAGGCGGCAAATGCCATTGCGAGAATCCTTTATCTTCCGACTGCCCTGGATGTGGCGCCGTTTGCCCGCGGCCATGCGGAAATGGTAAGGATCAAGCTTCCAAAAGGGAATGTGCTGGCAGGTAAGAAAATTGCAGATCTGGGGCAGGAACTATCCGGAGCCGTATTGATCTGCGCGGTCGAGCGGGGCGGGGAAGTCCATATCCCGGACGGGTCTTTCGAATTGGCGGCGGGGGATGTCATCAGCTTTATATCCCCGGTGCGGGACGGAAAGAAATTTTTAAAAAAAATCGGTTTTCATACCCATCAGGTCAAAAACTGCATTATTGTAGGCGGGGGCAGGGCGGCGTATTATCTTGCAAGACGGCTTCTGGCACAGGGGGTATCTGTGCAGATCGTGGAAAAGAAAAAAGAGCGCTGCGAGGAACTGAGTATTTTGCTGCCGCAGGCGGTTGTGATCAATGGGGACGGTACGAGCGAGGAGCTGCTGAAGGAGCTGGGCATCACCCATGCAGAATCCCTGGTGCCGCTGACGGGAATTGATGAAGAAAATATCCTCCTGACCCTGTATGCCAGGGAGGTGTCCAATGCAAAGGTAATTACAAAAATCAACAGGATCACGTTTACCAATGTCATCAATGAATTGGATCTGGGAAGCGTGGTTTATCCAAGGTACATTACATCTGAGGCAATTATTGCTTTTGTCCGCGCCCGGACAGCGACTATGAACAGTAATATAGAAGCAATGCTGCACTTGTTTGACAACCGGGTGGAAGCGATCGAATTTGTTGTCGGGGAGGGTTCGCCGGTAGTTGGAATATTTCTGTCCCGGCTTCCTCTGAAGGATCACCTTCTTATTGCCTGTATCAACAGGAATGGGAAAATAATCATACCCGGCGGAAATGATGAAATCTGCGTCGGCGATTCTGTAATTATCGTTACCACGCATACCGGTTTTCATGATATTCAGGATATTTTAAAGTAAGCGGAGGGTTTTATGAACAAGTCGATTATTTCATATATCCTGGGATGGGTATTAAAGCTGGAAGGGGCGTTTATGCTGATTCCCTGTCTGGTGGCTTTGTATTACAGGGAGAACAGCGGATGGTACTTTCTTATAACAGGCGCGGCAGGCATTTTGGCGGGAGCATTTATTACACGAAGGAAGCCGGAAAATTCTGTGTTTTATATGAGGGAAGGGTGTATCGTTACCGCGATGAGCTGGATTATGATCAGCCTGGTCGGATGTCTGCCCTTTTTTCTGAGCGGGGAAATTCCCTCATTTACGGACGCTCTCTTTGAGACAATTTCCGGTTTCACCACAACGGGGGCAAGCATTCTTAGCGATGTAGAAGCGATGTCCTATTGTATGCTGTTTTGGAGAAGCTTCACCCATTGGATTGGAGGCATGGGCGTTCTTGTGTTTTTGCTTGCGGTCATTCAGATGTCCGGGGGTTCCAATATGAATCTGCTGCGGGCGGAAAGCCCGGGACCTTCCGTGGGGAAATTTGTCCCGAAAGTAATGCATACCGCCCGGATCCTGTATGTCATATACTTTGTTATGACAATTATACTGATTTTACTGCTGATAGCGGGGAAAATGCCGGTATTTGAAGCTATGACAACCGCTTTTTCCACGGCGGGCACAGGTGGCTTTGCGATAAAAAATGACAGTCTGATGGGCAGCTCCGCCTATGTGCAGTGGGTAGTCACCGTATTTATGATTCTGTTCGGCGTAAATTTCAATGCTTATTATCTGCTTTTTCTGAGAAAATGGAAGCAGGTCCGGCATATGGAAGAAGTATGGCATTATTTCCTGATTATCGGGATAGCGATTGCCATTATTATGGCTGACGTATATCATATTGTGGGAATTTTTGGGAAAAGCCTGCGGGATACGGCATTTCAGGTCGCATCTATTATTACAACGACAGGTTTTATGACGGCAGACTTTGACCAGTGGTCGTCAGCCTCAAAATGCGTCCTGCTCTTTTTGATGTTTGTGGGAGCCTGCGCCGGCAGTACCGGAGGCGGCATGAAGGTGTCCCGTTTTGTGGTGGCTGTCAAAGCGATTTTCAGGGAACTGAATTCCTATGTGTTTCCGAAAAGCATTAAAAAGATTAAGATGGGCGGCAGACCGGTGGATGAAGAAGAAATTCATGGTATCAATGTCTATTTTATCGCATATGTTACTATACTTGTGTTTTCCGTTATTCTGGTAAGCTTTGAGGGAACCGGGCTGGTTACTTCGTTCACGGCGGTAGTCGGTACGATGAACAATGTCGGACCGGGATTAGATATGGTCGGACCTACAAAGAATTATGGCGCGTTATCTATATTCAGCAAATATGTGCTGATGTTTGATATGCTGGCGGGACGGCTGGAACTGTTTCCGCTGTTGATTTTGCTTTACCCTCCGAGCTGGCGGGGTTTATTAAAGAGGACAAAACGGTAACTGTCTGTCCTGCCATTTTCGCATACGGCGCCGCATGCAAAAATGGCTGAACCGTTACCGGAAAAATATTTAATTTTCCCAGGGGCGGATGCGATACACTGCCCCTATCTCGTCACAGATTTTTTGACACTGTGCTTCTTCCTCTTTGCTGAGTGTCGTATCTACGGTAGACATTACTACCTTTTTCACATATTTCGTGCATTTCTTTGCAAAATCAAGCATTGCGTCAAAGGATTGGTCTCCGAATTTGCTTCTTACCAGTTCGTGATACCTCTGTGCATTCGG
>CAZGMH010000098.1:0-8298 GCA_964526765.1 uncultured Eubacterium sp. | reverse complement strand
ATCACCATTTTTTCCATTGTCATAGGTAAAATACCTCCTTCGTTATAATATGTTATAGCAAACGACAAAAATATTTGCCGTTTGCTATAGTCCCTCCGGGGATGCGCACGATTTTTGCAAGGAAGATTCTGTGCAAATGCACAGCAAAAATCGGCGCTGGTAACGTCATAAAGAAAAAATTTATGACGTTACCGATAGATGTATTTCAGTCCAAATACATCTTGTAAAAATAAAAAAATAATCAGGTTGACCAACGTCTGTATCTGGTCTTACCAGTAGTGTACAATAGAAACAAAAAATCGTCCACTGTTAATTTGATATTTTTTAAGAAAAGTTTTTACAGAGGCTTTTTTAAAAAAGTTTTCACATTGCGCACAGCGTGTGATATGATAAGAGCGGCACAGGATGATAGTAAAAGAACGGGAAAAATGACCGCGCCTGTACGGGCGGACATTTGACAGGAAACCCATCGGGACTTCAGTCGGGATGGTGAAACGGGGGAGAAAAAACATGGACAGGATACTGATTGTAGATGATGAAGCTATGATTCGGGAGGTTATCAGCGAATATGCTGTCTACGAGGGTTATGAGGTGCGTGAGGCACAAAATGGCATGGAAGCGATAGAACTTTGCAAAAAAGAAGATTTTGATGTGATCGTCATGGATCTGATGATGCCGGGAATCGACGGATTTACTGCTTATGAGCATATCAGAAAAATAAAATCGATTCCGGCGCTGATTTTGTCTGCAAAGGGGGAAGAGTACGATAAGCTGTACGGTTTCCGTATCGGCATTGACGACTATATGGTAAAACCGTTTTCACCAAAGGAACTGATGGCGAGGCTTCAGGTGATCATATCCAGAAACCGGAACCGGAAGAATGAGGCGGAGAAAGAAGAAGAGATCCTTCGTTTCGGAGGGCTGGTGATTGACAAAAAACAATATGCGGTTTTTGCGGACGGAATGAAGCTGACCGGTATGACCCTGCGGGAATTTGATCTTCTCTGGTATCTGGCTTCCCGGCCCAAGGTGGTTTTTTCCAGGGAAAAACTGTTAAACAGCGTGTGGGGATATGATTATGCGGGAAACGGGAGGACGGTGGATACTCACGTGAAGATGCTGCGGCATTCTCTGGGAAATTATCGTGACTATATTGTTACGGCAAGGGGAGTGGGATATAAGTTTGATGCAGATCACAAATAAAGAGAAGGATTTTAAACTGAAAAAAATATGGAAAGCCAGAAATGGAATGCAGTTTCGGCTCTTCCTGATTTTTATTGCGTTGATCATAGCTGTTATCGCAGTGACGGGAGTCATCCAGATCCTTTTCACGAAAAGGCAGATGAGGGAGAATACCAAGTATCAGCTGCAGAATATTGCCAGAAATATATCCGCCACTTACGGTACAAACGCATATGTCAGCGCAATCCGGGCTACAATCAATTCCAATCAGTATGTGGTGCGTACCATGACGCAGGACGGAGAGATTTTATTGGATACCAATACGCTGAGCCTGTATATTCAATGGCCGGATATTGAAATTACCACTGCGGATATACTGAAAGAACTGGAACAATCAGACGGATATTTTTATCTGGAGCGAAAAGACAGTGAGGATATCACATGGATCGTTTATGGGCAGGTGGTGGCAAAGTGGAACGGAACGAGGGAAATCCTGCTGGTGGCACAAAATACGCTGTCCGAAGTGGATCGTATGAAGGCACAGTTGGAAATTATGATATTCGTGATGGCTGTCACATTGCTGATATGTTTTTATGTCTGCTGGATTTTGACCAAAACGTATTTAAAACCGATCAAGCGCATCACGGAAAACGCAAGGGAGCTGGCGTCAGGCGATTATAGCGTACATTTCCCGAAAGACAGCTATATCGAGCTGAATGATTTGTCTGAGACGCTGGATCTGGCGGTGGATCAGTTTGCAAATTATGAACAGCTGAGAAGGGATATGATCGCAAATCTGTCCCATGATATGCGCACGCCCCTGACGTTGATCAAAGCATATGCGGAGATGATCCAGACGATTTCCGGTGACAATCCCGCAAAACGGGAGCAGCATCTGCAGGTGATCATATCGCAGGCGGATAAATTGTCGGAATTTGTCAATGCATCCCTGGATCTGGCAAAGCTGCAGGCAAACGCGTCGCCTCTGGATCTTTCCGTTTTCGCGCTGGAAAGGCTGGTAAAGCATACGATGGAGGAGATGCAGCTGCTGGACCGGGAATCCCATGTGTACCGGACAGACGCAGACGAGGACTGTATGGTAAAGGCGGATATCAACCGGATCAAACAGATTTTGCAAAATCTGATCGGCAATTCCCAAAAGTATGGCGGAACGATCATTGAAGCCCGGGTAAGGCGGTGCAGGGAGGGGATCCGCATGGAAATCGCAGATAACGGATCCGGTATTCCGAAAGACAAACTCCATAATATATGGACCAAATATTACAGGATCAACCCTTATCAGGAGGACACGGCAAGCGCCGGGGTGGGCTTATCCATCGTGAAAGAGATTGCGGATCTCCATCACCTGAAATACGGGGTGGAAAGCGGCGAGGAGGCAGGCGTCAGATTCTGGTTTTTATTTCCGGAATATAAGGAATGAAAATATAGTAAACAAAAAATAATGTCATGTCAAAAAGGCTGGAAAAATATGTTTTTTCGGCTTTTTTTGTTTCACAGGAATATTGCTTTGCAATATTCCTGTGAAACAAAAGCCCTTCGGGCAATGGATGCGCAGCTTCGCGCACGGAACACTGCGAAGTGTCCTGTGGAAAAGCTGTGCTTTCAAAATTTTGTCCGCGAGAATGTGCGAAGCATACTTTTGTTCTGGCTGTTGCCGAAATTTCACGTGGATTTCACATTCTTATCATATCCATCACACTTTAACGTGCTAAAATATCAGAACAAACAGAAAATGTTAAATGGGAGAAAGGAGGTATTGTTTTGGGAATTCTTGTAACAGAGAAAATGAGCAAGAGTTTTGGCGGCGTCAAAGCGCTGGTTGATTTGGATCTGGATGTAAAAAAGGGAACAGTACACGGGCTGATCGGTCCGAATGGTTCCGGAAAGACGACCACCTATAATGTAGTGACCGGTGTGTTTCCGCCTACGAGCGGGAAAATCATCTTTGACGGAAAGGATATCACAGGACTTCCCGCTTACGAAATTGCGAAGCTGGGTATCAGCAGGACATTTCAGACGCCGAAGGTTATGCCACGTATGACGGTATTGGAAAATGTCATGTCGGGCATGTATTCCAAAACAAATGCAGATTTGGTTGGGACCTTTTTTCACGCTCCGTTCCGGAAGTCAAAGCAGGAGAAGATGATTGAAGAGAGATCCATGGAATACCTGAAGTTTGTGGGACTGGAGAAGTCCTGCGGCCGCTGGGCGGGAGATATCGCATGGGCGGATCAGCATCTGCTCCAGATTGCCAGGGCGATGGCGACAGAACCAAAACTGGTGCTGCTGGATGAGCCTACTGCCGGTATGGGAGCAGAGGAATCTGCATTTATGGAGGAAATCATTCAGCATATCAAGCAGCAGGGCACAACAGTTATGCTGATTGCCCATGATGTAAAACTGGTAACCAGGGCGTCCGACATTGTGACCGCAATCGAGTTTGGCGTAAAGATTGCAGAGGGCCTGCCGGAGGACGTCCAGAAAGATCCGAAAGTAGTGGAGGCATATCTTGGAACAGACTAATATGTTAAAAATCGAAAATTTAAGCGTTAACTATGGTCCAATCTGTGCTATCAGGAAGGTGGATCTGAAAGTTGACAAAGGTGAGATCGTAGCGCTGATCGGTTCCAACGGAGCCGGAAAATCGACGCTGATTAATACGATTCTCGGATTGCAGAAAGCAAAAACCGGAACGATTATATTTGACGGGAAGGATATTACGAGATTTTCCACAGATAAAGTCATCAAAAGCGGTATCGCGGTCGTTCCGGAGGGAAGAGGAATGCTGGCAAATCTGACAGTGCTGGAAAATCTGCAGCTCGGTACATATCACAACGCACCGGCATTTGCAAAAAATATCCAGAAGATTTACGACAGATTTCCGATTCTCTATGACAGAAAAGATCAGTATGCAGGTACTTTATCCGGCGGCGAGCAGCAGATGCTGGCAATCAGCCGCGCTATTATCGGCGATCCGAAGCTGGTGCTTCTGGACGAGCCGTCCCTGGCTTTGTCCCCTGCATATGTGGACAAAATTTTTAAGATTCTGGTGGAACTTAGAGAGGAAGGGCTGACCATTCTTTTGTCAGAACAGAATGCCAAAAAGTCCCTTCAGTATTCAGACCGCGGTTATGTACTGGATCTTGGGGAGACTGTGATGGAAGGCAATTCCAAAGATCTGGAAAATGATCCGAAGGTCATCAGTGCATATCTGGGTGGAGGTGATTGATCGTATGGAAAGTTTTATTGCTCAGGTTATAAATGGGCTTGCCACCGGCAGTATTTATGCGCTTCTTGTGCTGGGCATGAATGTGCTTGTGCTGGTACGTGATGTGGTGCATCACGGTTATTCCCACACTGTTATGATCACAATGGCTGTGGGCTGGCTCGTATTAAATGCGACAGGAAATAATCTGTTGGTTGCCATTTTGGTGATGTTTGTGGTCGGCGTGGGCGCGACGGTAGCGACAGAGCCGCTGTTCCGCCCTCTGTGCAGGCGCGGAGCGACGCTGGAGACAATCGTCCTGGCTATGGGCGTTGGCATAATCTGTACAGAGATCATGTCACAGTTTATCAATAACGGCGGAAATTTTGCTTTTCCGGCAGAAATGCGCGGAGGCGGGAAAACAATATCGATTGGCTTGATCAATTTTTCCGTGGCAAATATCATGACGCTGGTTATTGCGGTCATCGTAGCCTTATTCCTGATGTGGTTTATGTACAAGACACAGACCGGACGCGCGATTCGGGCGATGTCTCAGAATCAGAGGGTATCAAAGATGCTTGGTATTCCCTTTGGAAAGACCGGACTGATCGGATTTGGCATTGCAGGCGTTCTCTGCGTGGTCATTTCCCTGATGGTTATTATGACTATCGGTACCGACGGACCTTCTGTAGGCGATAATTTTGCAGTAAAGGCAATCATTCTGATGCTGTTTGCCGGCATGGGCAACCTGAAAGGGGGGCTTCTCTCCTCATTGTTTATGGGGCTGGTTGAATCCCTGGCGCTGGCATATCTGCCGGGAAGCTGGACGCAGGTTATTTTCTATGGCGTAATCATGGCGGTTATTATCTGGAAGCCGGACGGATTGTTCGGAAGTAATAAATAGAAAGGAGAGTATACGAAAATGTCAACAGCGGCATCTTATTTTATTATATTTGTATGTGTATATTTGATTTTGACATGGGCTGCATACGTTCCTTTCAAGGCGGGTCTGCTCTATAATGGTACCGTGTACTGTATGGCAATCGGAGGTTATTTTGCCGCGTTTATGTCAAAAACATTCGGGACGCCATTCTGGCTCTGCATCTTAGGCGCGGTTATAGTATCCGGTCTGCTTGGATTTTTGCCGGCGCTGGGATTTTCCAGGACCAAGGGCGTAGTTACGGCGGTTTCATCCATGGCTTTAATCTTTATCATACAGGCGGTAATCCGCAATATCCCTGCGCTCGGCGCGGCCCGCGGTATCAGCGGAATCAAAAAATGTGAACATCTGGTATTGTTTTCCGTCATTTGCGTCGTGGTTATCTGTATATTTTTATACAGGTTTGAAAAATCCAGGTTCGGACGTGCTTTCGAAAGCATCGAGACAGATCCGGATATGGCGGCGACGCTCGGCGTAAATGTAAAGAAAATGACAGTGCTGGGTCTGACCATGTCGTCGGTCATTGCAGGCGTTGCAGGCGTGATCTATGCTTTCCAGATGCGTGTGGTATATCCGGAAACCTTTGGTTTCTCAATGCTGTTAAATATTATGACAATGATGTTTGTGGGCGGCAGATATACTCAATGGGGTATGCTCATCTCTGTGCCGATCCTTTGGGGGCTGAATAAGTGGATCCCGTCAGAACTTGCAATCTATGCGCAGATTATCTACGGCGTTATTCTGATTATCGTTCTGATGGCGTTCCCGGAAGGAATCATAACGAGAAATCTGCTGCGCAGGATTAAAAATCTGTTTACAGGGAAGAAAACAGCACAGGCAAAATAAGCGTATGTTAGCCGGAAGGTTAATCATAAAAAAATAATCAGTAGGAGGAAAGATGAAATGAAAAGCAGATTAGTACGTGCATTGGCATTATCAGCCGCAGGCATAATGCTGATGGGTTCTGTCGCCGGATGCGGAAGTAATGCAGGCGGAAACGACACAGGAAACGATGACGCAGCGGGAACAGTAAGCGCGGCAGAAGAAAATGCGGCATCGGAAGTAGGCGGCGAAGTGGCTGTGGATGAATGGGAGATCCCGGTTTTGTCTGCAGTGACAGGCGCCATCGCTTATGTGGGCAAACCGGCGTCATGGGCTGCTGAATATGCAGTGGAGCAGATTAATGAAGCGGGCGGTATCAATGGAGTCCCGGTATCTATTGAGATATATGATACCAAATTTGACACTGCAGAGGTAGCAAGCTGCCTGTCCCAGGTGGTAGATGATTCTATTATGGTCGTAGGTCCTATGGATGCTCCGGGAGGCGAGGTCGCGGGACAGATGATCTTTGACGCGGCAATTCCAAACATCGGTACTTATTCTTATGAGGACAGCCGTACGGCATATTCCCCATATGCAATCGCTTATATGACCGATTCCGAGGAGGGGGAAGTCCTTGCAGCAGAGAAATGGATCGCATTAAATCCGGATATCAAAAAAGTAGTCCTGTTTACATGCCCGTCTGATGCATCCCAGGTCGCATCGGTTGAATTGCTTCAGGATGCGCTCCCGGAAATGGGCGTTGAGGTTGCAGGCGTGGTAGAGGTTGAGACGGATACTTTGGATTGCGGTCCGGCCGCCGTACAGGCTCTTAACTACAATGCAGACGGATACCTTTCCGTACTGCGCGCGGATGAGAATGCAAAAGTCGTAGCAGAGCTGAGAAACCGCGGCGTAGATGAAGGACGCAGGATCACATGCGGATTCTCCTCATTCTCTGACAACTACATTACCGTAGCGGGCGCAGACGCTTTGGATGGCACTTATATCTGGAACAAACTTGATCCGAATTATGACGGTGAGGAGTGGAATGCCCTGGTAGAAGCTTACAAAGCTGATTTTGACGGCGCGGCTCCTACTTCTAATCCGGTGCCTGATTACTACAATGCGTTTGTCGCAATCAAACAGTGCTTCGAGGAATTGCAGATTACAGGCGATCCGGACAATCGTGATGCTGAGAAACAGGCAATTGCCGAGTGGCTGTACAATTCTCCGACAATCCATGGCATCCAGGGAGATTTCCATTGGGAGAACGGTAAAAAAATCTCTGATATTTATTACTTCCAGTTTGAAGGCGACCAGCCGGTAGCTGTTACAGAATAAAAAAAGGACAGCAGGATTGAGGGAAATAATATAGTAATATTTGAACTGCCGGGATGTAATCCCGGCAGTTTTGCTGATGTCTGGCGGCGTGCGGGGAGTGGTATTACAAATGCCGCGGACCGCAGATTTTCCGCCGGTCCCGCCGCTTGACGGCGTTGTAAAAAATGTGTGATTCAGAACTGTAGAAAACTTTCAGTATCCTGCAGAAATTCCCTGATAAATGGAAGCGCAGCCCCGATGGATACGGCGTCAACGCGGCATTTCCCTGCAATGATATAGTTTGTCGAATCCCGGAAAGTAGATAAATCAAATACTTTTTTTCGGAGATTTTCAATATCTTCCTCGGTAAAGAGCGGGGTGACGTGTCCGCCTAAAATGACCGTATTTTCAAGAACCATGTGGAGATTGTTGATGAAAGCTGCCAGATGGGATAAATACTCCTCCCATCTTTTTTCACATTCGGCGTCTCCGCGAGATTTTTTTACAAAAAATTCTTCTATTTCCATTTCGTTTTCTAAAAGGGCGCTGGCGGAGCAATAGCATTCGGCGCATCCGGTCTTTCCGCAGTAGCAGGTTTTGCCGCCCGGAATCAATGTCATATGCTCAAAAGTGCCGGATTTTCCGGTTATGCCCCGCTGCTGTTTCCCGTTCAGGATAATTGCCCCGCCCAGGTGTATGCCGAGGGACAGATAGATGGCATCTTCAATTTCTTTATTTTCCCATAATTCACTGTTTGCGGCGCTTTCTGCGTCATGTATAAAGCAGCACGGAACATTAAAATACTTTT
>CAZGMH010000097.1:0-8386 GCA_964526765.1 uncultured Eubacterium sp. | reverse complement strand
TACCGGAAAAAAGAAAGAGGAGTGCCGGGTCGTAATTAATGGGGCAGGCTCCGCAGGCATTGCCATCGGAAAACTGTTGATGCGCTACGGATTTGAGGATTTGATTCTCTGTGATTCCAGGGGAATTGTGGCGAGAGATGATGAGACTTTGAATCCGGTAAAGGCTCAGATGGCTCAGATTACAAATCACAGTGTGATGCACGGCACACTGGCAGATGCGCTTTCGGGAGCGGATATTTTTATCGGCGTGTCTGCTCCGGGTATTGTGTCTCAGGATATGGTTCGTTCGATGAATAAAGACGCAATTCTTTTTGCAATGTCCAATCCGATCCCGGAGATTATGCCGGATTTGGCGAAGGAGGCGGGAGCCGCAGTGGTGGGAACCGGACGCAGCGATTTCCCGAATCAGATTAATAACGTGATGGCTTTTCCGGGTATTTTCCGCGGCGCGTTGGATGTGCGGGCAAGCCGGATTAACGAGGAGATGAAGATGGCGGCGGCGCTGGCTATTGCAAATACTTTGTCTGAGGAGGAACTGGCGCCGGATAAGGTCGTTCCGGATGCCCTCGATTCCAGAATTTTTGCCAATGTTTCAGGAGCGGTCAGCCGGGCGGCGGTTGAGAGCGGCGTGGCAAGAATCAGTCGGGATTAAATATTGGCAGAACAAATAAGCTTTATAAGTCAGGAGCGTATTGTGTTTCTCTGCTCCAACGCCAATCCAATTAAACGATCTGTATGGTCTGCCATGAATAACGGTATGTTCAGCATATCATCGTCCAGTTTCAGATTATCCAGAGAGAACCGCACACGGAGCTTAACCTGATCCGGAAACAATTCCTTGAACTTTCTGAGGCTCTTACTGGCGGTATTGGTTTCGGATTTGACTTCAACAGGAAAAATATCATTCTCCCGTTGAATGAGGAAATCCACTTCATAGGGCGGATTATTCCTGCTCCAGTACCTTGGAACTACCTCAAACTGTGTAATCAAAGTTTGGAGCACAAAGTTTTCGGTCAATGCCCCTTTGGATTCAGTGAACAGGCGGTTGCCTTCACCAAAGGCTGTAGGAGCCAGTTGGGCCAGACGGCGGAGCAGACCCACATCTACCAGATAAATCTTAAATGCAGACAGGTCGTCGTAAGCCGCCACAGGCAGACCGGGAGCGCTGCTGCGGTAGATTTTGTGCACCAGTCGGGCATCTACCAGCCATTGCAGAGCGTCTTCGTATTCTCGTGCCCGCGCGCCTTCTTTGACAACTTTGTAGATAAACTTCTTATTCTCTCTTGCCAGTTGGGACGGTATGGACTTCCAAATCATAGAGATTTTTGGGAATTCACTGATATTAGGATGCTTTGCAAAATCCCGTTCATAGGCACCGATGATTCCGGAGAGAGTTTCCTGCATGGCAGAGACGTCCCGGGCTTCTGTCCACATCAGGACGGGTTCGGGCATACCTCCGGTGACATAATACATCTTCAATTTTTCATAGAGCGGATTGAAAAAAGCGTCGGGAAGCGGCTCAATGGTGTTCACCTGCTCCAGGTACCCGGCGAGATTTTCGTTGCCGTTGGCAAGAAGAAATTCCGTGAAAGTCATGGGGTTAATCTGCATAAAGTTGACTTTGCCTACCGGAAAAGAGGAGGGCTTCGCAAGGGAAATTCCCAGCAAAGAGCCGGCACAGGCAATGTGATACTGCGGGGCATTCTCGCAGAAATACTTCATGGAGTTGATAACCTTGGGGCAGTCTTGTATCTCGTCAAAGATAATGAGCGTCTTTTCAGGCACGATTTTCTGGGCGCTGGCAAGCATCAGGTTTTGCAGAATGCGGTTTACATCCTTGGTGGTTTCAAAAAACTGCTTATATTCTTCGTTCTCATCGAAGTTAAAGTAGGCTGTATTTTCATAATAACGTTTGCCGAATTCTTTGAGAATCCAGGTTTTACCTACCTGGCGTACGCCCTTTAAGATTAACGGTTTGCGGTAGGGTGAATTTTTCCAATCCAGCAGATTATTTAAAATTAATCGTTCCATAGATACGCTCCTTCACACTTTTATTAGGGTTTCTGTGTATTACAATCACATTTTTATTATATGCTAAATGCACGGAAATTACAACGTTATCACAAATTTATTTATATTTTAGTGTATAATTATCACATTTTTATTTAAATTTAGGATGACGAGAATGTATGTTACAAAAATGACGGACCGGATTCTGTTAAAAAGCAGAATTCAGTCCGTCATTTTTGACTGTTCGGGTTCGGGCTTGATAAAAAGACAGATAATTATATATTTGCCAGTCCTGCCATAAATCATTCAACCGCTTCAATGGATTCAACAATGTTCATTTTTGAAATAGAGCGCAGAGGAACAGCTGTCGCCAGCAGGCAGGCGGCGATAGACACGGCTGCTGCTTCAAGGACAGGCAGCAGCGGGAATGCCACAAGCCGCAGGGTATCCGCAGAAGCTGCTCCGACAAATATGTTGCATACGTATCCTGCCGCTGCGCCGATGACAGAGGCAAAAATGCTATAGTATATTAATGTCTAACAGCACCAGATCGGGATTGTGCTCTGCCTGTTTTAGTGCGTCCCTGCCGTTATAGGCCGTATAAACCTGAAAAGACTGCATTTCGAAATAACTTTTCAGCATATCCACAACGCCTTTTTCGTCATCGACGATTAATATTTTTTCGCTCATGCAAGACACGGTTACATTTTTAAAGATGAAGATTTGAATAACTACTTCAAGGGCTGTGCATGGTATCATCCGCTCTATAACGGGGATGAATTTGATGATTCGGTCTTTAATGAATATGAAAAGAAAAATCTGGAACTGTTAATCGGGTTGGATTCGCAGTGAGCGGAAAGAAAGCGGAAAGAAAAGCAGAAGGAAAAGCAGGAAGAAAAGAATATCTTACTCTTGACAAAATAAAAGAACAGGTATATGATATAACAGTGTTATATAACGATGTTATATACAAGGAGACAACAGAATGAGCAGTGAAGAAATGACGACATTGGGAAACATACACAGGGCAGGAAAGGAAGAATTTCTCAAAAAAGGTTTTAAATCGGCGTCGCTGCGCAATATAGTAAAAACTGCGGGAGTGACGACCGGAGCTTTTTACGGGTATTATCGCAGTAAAGAGGAATTATTTGACGCGCTGGTGAAGGAGCAGTATGAGGTTCTGATGGACAAATACAGGGAGGCGCAGGAGGCGTTTACCAGACTGACTCCATCGGAGCAGCACGACCAGGTAGGTGAAATTTCCGGCAGTTGTATGGAATGGATGGTTGACTATGTCTATGATAACTATGACGTATTCAAATTGATTCTGTGTTGTTCTGAGGGAACCCGATATGATCATATGATTCACGAGATGGTGGAAGTCGAAGTGAAAGCGACGCATGATTTTATCCGCGTTTTGACAGAACTGGGGCAGGAAGTTCCTGAGATTGAGCCTCAATTGGAACACATTCTCATCAGCGGTATGTTTACGGCATTTTTTGAAATGATTATACATGATATGCCGAAGGAAAAAGCGGTGAAATATGTCCGGGAGCTGAGGGCATTTTATACAGCGGGATGGCTGGAGATTATGGGGTATTAGCCCCCATAATTTTTAAACAATGGTTAGTTAAAACTAATAAAAGTAATCATTTGCTATCATTCTGAATCTCCGTACAAAATATCAGGTCAAGAGGAGGATTCATATGAAAAAACAATCAAATTTATCACGCCTTTTGGAATACGCCGGAAAGCATAAGGTTCTGACTTACGCCTCCTGGGTGCTGTCGGCGTGCAGTGCATTGATTGCACTGATTCCATTTTGGTATATCTGGAAGATTATCAGAGAAGTGCTGCAAACGGCGCCGGATTTCAGCCGGGCGCAGAACCTGCCCCATTACGGCTGGATGGCGGTACTCTTTGCGGTATTGTCGGTAATTGTTTACATTGCGGGGCTGATGTGCTCCCATCTGTCCGCATTTCGGATTGCGTCAAATGTCCGTATTCATCTGACGCACCACATTACGACCCTGCCTCTGGGAAGCATAGAAAGTGTCGGCAGCGGACCGCTGCGGAGAATCATTACGGAAACCAGTGGTTCGACAGAGACCTATCTGGCGCATCAGCTGCCGGATAAGTCGAAGGCAATTGCGACGGCGGCGGGTCTGCTGGTGCTGCTCTTTGTGTTTGATTGGAGGCTGGGAATTTTGAGCCTTGTTCCGGTGGCGTTGGGATTTTTGATTATGACGCGGATGACGGGGAAAAGTATGCAGCAGAAAATGACCGAGTATCAGAATGCGCTCTCCGATATGTCGGGAGAGGCAGTGGAGTATGTGCGGGGAATACCGGTCGTCAAGACATTTGGGCAGACGGTTTTCTCCTTTAAACGCTTTAAGAAAACAATCGAGGCGTATGAAAAGTGGGCGATTGCCTATACGAAGGAATTGCGGACGCCGATGATGTTTTACACGCTCGCCATTAACAGTGTGTTTATTTTTCTCATTGCGGCAGCGCTTATTTTTACCGGAAATGGCGTTACGGATACCTTTTTGCTGAATCTGATTTTTTATATTATTATTACGCCTGTGATTTCCCTGACACTGACAAAAATCATGTTTCAGAGCGAAAACGAGATGATTGTGGCAGATGCCCTGCAGCGTATTGACAGAATTTTAGAGCTGAAGCCGTTAAGCTCCGGCGAACATCCGCTGCATCCCCGGGAGGCGTCCGTGGAACTCCGGGATGTGACATTCAGCTATGATGGAAACAAAAATGCGCTGGAGCATATTTCGCTCATGATACATCCGGGTCAAACCGTGGCGTTTGTGGGACCCTCCGGGGGAGGAAAAACGACGCTTGCCAGCATGATTGCACGCTTTTTCGACCCGCAGGAAGGCCGTATTCTTGTGGGCGGTGTGGACGTCCGGGATATGAAAAAGGAAGAATTGATGGATACGGTATCCTTTGTATTTCAGAACAGCAGGCTTATCAAGGCGTCTATTTTTGAAAATGTCCGCCTGGGGAAACCGGACGCCACAAGAGAAGAAGTTCTGAAGGCTCTGGATGCGGCTCAGTGTATGGACATCATTGAAAAATTTCCGCAGGGCATGGATACCGTTATCGGTTCGAAGGGAGTATATCTTTCCGGCGGCGAGCAGCAGAGAATCGCGATTGCAAGGGCAATGCTGAAGGATGCGCCGATTATTATCCTCGATGAGGCAACAGCCTTTGCCGACCCCGATAATGAAAATAAAGTGCAGGCAGCATTTTCCAGACTTGCCAAGGACAGGACGGTTATTATGATTGCCCACCGGCTCTCCACAGTGGTAAATGCAAATCATATTTTTGTCCTGAAAGACGGGCAGATTACGGAGGAGGGAACCTGTAAAGAGCTTATCGCAAAGGACGGTCTGTTTAACAGTATGTGGAGGGATTATCAGCGTTCCGTAGAGTGGAAAGTGGCAAAGGAGCAAAAGGATAGAGGAGTAAAGGCGCAAAGCGACAGGGGAATAAAGGAGGCGTGAAACGATGATTAAAAAATTGCAAAAAAGATTTGCTCTCTCTGAAAAAGGAGCGAAGGATACGATAAAAGGAAGCATTGCGTGTGCCCTGCAGAATATATCCTTCATGTTTCCGGTGGGATTATTATATTTTCTTGTAAACGATTTGCTGAATCATGGCGGCAGCGGCAAAAAAGCAGCATTTTATATCGCCGGCTGCATAATCTGTGCGATTTTGATTCTGGTGACGACCTGGTTTCAGTATAACGGTACGTACCTTGCAACTTATCTGGAGACAGGGGTGCGCAGAATTAATCTGGCGGAGCGGCTCCGCAAAATTCCTCTCTCCTTTTTTGGAAAGAAGGATTTGGCAGACCTGACCAGCGCCATCATGAATGATTGTACGGTGTTGGAAACCAGCCAATCTCATTATGTGGCTCCCATGATAGGTTCCGTTATCTCCACAGTCCTCATTGCCGTAGCGCTGCTTTTCTTTGACTGGCGAATGGCGCTGGCGGCTCTCTGGGTACTCCCGGTGTCCTTTGCGATTGTCGGATTTTCGACGCAGGTGCAGAAGGGATTGTCCAGGAAATCTATGAAAGCAAAAATTGCCTGCGAGGACGGCATTCAGGAGTGTATTGAGACGATGAATGACCTGCGTTCCAACAATGCGGAGAAAAAATATCTTTCCGGTCTGGATGAGAAAATCCGTGCGGTGGAGAAGCGGGCGGTCATCTCTGAATTTGGCACGGCGGCATTTGTGGTGTCGGCAAGCCTGGTTCTGAAGCTTGGAATTGCGACGGTTGCCCTGGTGGGCTCCATCCTGCTTGTGCAGGGAAATTTGAGCATATTGATGTTTTTTATGTATTTGCTTGTGGTCTCCAGGCTGTATGATCCGCTGGAATCCTCTCTGCAAAACCTGGCGGCAATCATTGCCACAAACAGCAATATTGAGCGCATGAATGAGATTTTGGATCATCCGCTTCAGACAGGAGAAAATAAGCTCACAAACAGCGGATGCGACATTGTTTTTGATCATGTTGGATTTACGTACAATGGAGAAGATATCGTGTTAAAGGACGTTTCATTTACGGCGAAACAGGGAGAAGTTACAGCCCTCGTGGGGCCGTCCGGCGGAGGAAAGACAACAGTTTCCCGGCTGGCGGCAAGATTCTGGGACGCAAGCCGGGGAAAAATTACGGTTGGCGGCATGGATATTTCAAATGTCGATCCGGAAACACTGCTTTCTCTTTACTCTATTGTATTTCAGGATGTAACATTGTTTGACAATACAATCATGGAGAATATCAGAATCGGAAAGAAGGACGCCACGGATGAAGAAGTGCTTGCGGCTGCGCATCTTGCCAACTGTGATGAATTTGCCATGAAGCTGCCGGATAAATGGAACAGCCGGATTGGTGAAAATGGCTGTGAACTTTCCGGCGGGGAGCGCCAGCGCATTTCCATCGCCCGTGCATTTTTAAAGGACGCCCCGATTATCCTGCTCGATGAGGCGACTGCCTCCCTGGATGTGGAAAATGAAACCCTGATTCAGTCTGCGCTGTCCAGGCTGATTAAAGATAAGACTGTATTGATAATCGCTCACCGTATGCGTACCGTTGCCGGGGCGGATAAGATTGTGGTTTTATCGGAGGGAAACGTTGCCGAGCAGGGAACGCCGGATTCTCTTATGAAAAAGAATGGAATTTATTCCCGTATGGTCAGCCTTCAGGCGGAAAGCCAGAGCTGGGTATTGGAATCGTAAAAGAACGGCAGTTGTGTAAAAAAAAGAATAGCTGTATTTTGTTGCCAAAAAGAAAGGATAGCCACGAGTAAAATATGTGTCGTTTTATCCGACATTTTCTCCCAGTGTGTGATATAATGAGCGCAAGGGAGCCGGAGGGAGTTTGCTCCCTCACGGCGAACGGCGATCATGGACGAAGTTCCTGATAACAAGTATAAATCATTACGTGCAGCCGCAATGCAGAGTAAAAAAATAAAATATCAGGGAGGGATTTTTGTGTATAGAAGTATTGTCATGCATCAACTGGATTATAATTATATAGCAGCCTGTGAAGAATGGTATTATCGCTGCCACGGTCCACAGATTGCCCGCAGATACGGACCGTGGCTGGAAAGGTTTGAGAGCTACCGCCCGGTTCCGCTGCCGTCAGATTTTCGGGCGGAGGAGCTTGGCTATACAAATTGGTTAATGACGGTGGGATATTGGAGAGAGATTCCGGGAGAGGGCGCAAAGGGAGAGATGGCAATGACATCCCCGAAGGCAGACGCACGCAACTTCAGCGTTTTCCTTCCGCCGCAGTTTGAGGATGATTTCAAAGGTTCTGAGCTTGGACCGGAGGAAAAGGCATGTCTCAGGCTGGTTCAATTATGGCAGTACCCGGAAGGCGTGGATAAGGAACAGGCGGATCGGTGGTTTTGTGATGATTTGGCAAAGGAAATCACAGAAGTGGGCGAAGTGTACCGCTTTTTTGGCGTGCGTGCAGTTACAGAAGATATTCACCTTCCGGGGACGTGGAAACCGGAGACGATGGCGCGGATGATGCAAAACGGAAATCCGGGGGATCATCAGTGGGACCGGGTTACGGAATTATGGTTTGAGACCTTTGATGAAGTCCGTGCATTTTTTGAAAAAGCGAAAAATTTTACACGCCCTTTCTGGGCAGAGCAGGATTGCTACCCGTTTTTGAAACCATATGATCATTATGTTTCTACTTTCCTTCTGGAACGTCCGGCTTATGACTGGAAACAGAATTTTAATGTGTATCGTTAAAAACAAGTGTATTGCCGGAAAACATATATCAGAGGGGAGATGACTCCCGCCTCTATAGGCGGTGAGTAACAAATTTGTATCA
>CAZGMH010000096.1:6984-8409 GCA_964526765.1 uncultured Eubacterium sp. | reverse complement strand
AGAGAAAACAAAGATACAAATAAGTGAAAATAAGAGAAAACAGAAATAAAAATACGCATGAGGTGAGACTGTGGATAAGTACGAATATAAGCTTAAATTAGAACAACTGAAAAATCTTGTAGCAGCCAAAGACTATATGACCGCAGCTGAAATGGCGGATTCGATCAACTGGAAAAAGGTCCGCAATGCGAATACCCTTTGTATGGTAGCGGATATATATGAACAGATGGAACGCTATGACGCGTGCCGGGACGTGCTGCTTCAGGCATACGACCATTCTCCGATCGGCAGAAATATCGTGTGCAGGCTTGCCCAGACGGCTATCAAAGCAAAAAATCTGGAAGAGGCGGAAGAATACTATAACGAATTTCTGGAAATCGCGCCGAAAGATAATATGAGGTATGTGCTGGCATATCAGATCAGTTGTCTGAAAGACGCGCCCCTGCCGGACAGGATTGCTATCCTTGAGGCATTGAAAGAAAAGGAATACACAGAAATATGGGCATATGAGCTGGCCGCTCTCTACAGCCAGGCTGATATGAGGGATAAGTGCGTGGAGACCTGCGACGAGCTGATCCTCTGGTTCGGGGACGGGGAATATGTGGAGAAAGCATTGGATCTCAAACGCATGTTCCAGCCATTGACGCCGGCCCAGGAAGAAAAATATCAGGGTATCCGCCGGAAAAAGGGAATGGTGGAAATCAATATTCCGGCAAAGGCGGAAATCAAAGATTCCTCATCTGAGGAGATAAAAACGCCGGAGATCACGGTCACAGCCAGCAAGTTTAATACGCTGAATCTGCAGGAGGAGCTTGCGAAGAGTATACAGCAGATCATGAATGCGACTGAGAAAGAAACCGTGACGGATACGATGGACAACATTAAAAAAATCGTCAGCGATATTCCGTATCTGAACGGGGAAGCCGGGGAGGAATCCGCTCCGTCCTTTGACCGGGAAAAAATAAATGAAAAGGTAGACCAGACCCTGAAAGAGGATTTTAAAGAGCTTCTTGGGGAGGAAAACGATGGACAGATCAGTTTCCAGATGCCGGAGAGCCAGGAGACGGAGTCCCAGGTAGAGGGTCAGATGAGCATAGAGGACGTACTGGCGGAATGGGAAAAGACAAAGCGTGCGGCAGAGGCGGCAATTGCAGCGGCAGAGCAGAAGAAGCTCGAGATGGCGAAGGAGCAGGCGCTTGAGGAAGCGGGCGAAATTATGGAGCGTTTAAAAACCCTGATCCCGATTTTGTCCGCAACCCCGGGAGAGGATTTGCCGCAGAAAGAGGACACGGTTGCAGCCACCCTGATTCCGGATGAGAGTGAAAAGAAGCCGGAACAGGAAACCAAAAAAGAGGAAGAGCAGGAAATCCAAAAAGAGGAAGAACAGGAAACCGGAAAAGAGCCGGAACAGGAAACCGGAAAAGA
>CAZGMH010000096.1:0-6884 GCA_964526765.1 uncultured Eubacterium sp. | reverse complement strand
GAACAGGAAACCGGAAAAGAGCCGGAACAGGAAACCGGAAAAGAAGAAGAACAGGAAACAAAAAAAGAGACAGAACAGGCGGATGATTTGACGGCAAAGAAGGTTCCGGCAGAGGAGCCGGAAGGAGAAAGTACAGAGGAAAACGGCCGGCAGCCGGCAGAAAATATGTCGGCAACCAGGGAAATGCCGGATATTTCAGCTATCCGGGGAGAAAGGATATTGGAAAAAGCTTCAGAGGAAGAAGCTGTGCCGGGTAATACGGCAGATGAAGAAAAACAGGCTGAGGAGGAACCGGACAGCGCAGAGGAGGAGCCTTCAAAGTCCGATGAGGAAACCGGGGAGGAGGATCTGGAAAAGATTCTTGCACAGGCTACCCAGATGTTTATGGATAATTCCAAAGTGGAAGTCCCGGTCAGCGGCGGAATGCCGGACAGCCCGGTATTGCCTGATACGGATCAGCCGGCGTCATCCGATGCGGATGTGCTTCCGGAAATCCAGATGCCGGAGGATTTGATCGAGGAGAGCAGCCCGGGGACAAAGAAAGGTTTGACCAGGGAGCAAAGAGAATTATTTTCCTATTTCCTTCCGGTGCCGGGTATGGAGGAGCAGATTTCCCAGATCATGATGGGAGCCTCCGAGCGTATTGGCAATTCGGTTACATCATTGACAGGCAATATCCTGATCCAGGGCGAAGAAGGAAGCGGAAAGACGGTTCTTGCCACAAGCCTGATCAAAGCTATACAGAAAGAAGTCGGCAATGAGGATGCAAAGATTGGCAAGATCAGCGCGGAGTCTCTGAATCATAAGGATTTTGCGTCGATCGTCCCGAGGATTGCAGGAGGATATCTGATCGTGGATAAAGCCGGCGACCTGACAGCCGAGACAGCTGCGCGGATGTCCCAGGTGATGGAGAGAAACACGCAGGGCATGGTGGTTGTGCTCGAGGATACGCGGGAAGGGATAAAAAAGGCGATGAGCCTGAATTTCGGTTTCGCAAACAAGTTTACGGAAAAAATCAACATACCGATCTTCACGATAGACGAGCTGGTCGATTTCGGAAAATCCTATGCGGAGGAGATGGAGTGTACGATAGATGAAATGGGCGTTCTTGCTTTGTACAATCGGATCAATAACATTCAGAAGCTGGATCATGCGACTACGCTCGCAGAGGTGAAAGATATTGTAGACGAGGCGATCGAAAGCGCCGAGGGAGGCGGGATCAGGAAAGCATTTGGTTCCATTTTCTCAAAAAAATATAATGAAAATGATTATTTAATTCTTCGGGAGAAAGATTTTGAAAAATAAGGAGGAGCAGCACAATGGGGAATATTTCTGAGTATGATATGTATTTGTTTGGAACGGGGACGCATTATGACATCTATATGAAACTGGGCGCGCATCCCTGTAAAAACGGCAAAAGGCCGGGGGTAAATTTCGCCGTCTGGGCGCCGAATGCAAAAAGAGTGTGGGTCATCGGCACATTTAATGACTGGGATGAGACGGCCCATGAAATGCAGCGTCTGGAGCCAAACGGAATTTATGAATTGTTTGTCAGCAAGGCGAAAGTGGGAGATATGTACAAATATCTCATTGAGACGCAGGATGGAAAGAAACTGTATAAGGCGGATCCTTTTGCAAACCATGCGGAGGTGCGTCCGGGAACAGCATCCAAAGTCGCGGATATCAGTAATCTGAAATGGACGGACGAAAAGTGGATGAAGAACCGTGCGGAACAGGAAAATCTGTATGCCCAACCGATGTCTATTTATGAGGTGCATCCGGGTTCATGGAAACGGCATCCCGGATATGAGGAAGATAACGGTTTTTACACGTATCGGGAATTTGCCGCAGAACTGACGAAATATGTGAAAGAGATGGGATATACCCATGTGGAACTGATGGGAATTTCCGAGTATCCCTTTGACGGTTCCTGGGGATACCAGGTGACGGGTTATTATGCGCCGACGTCACGGTACGGAACGCCGGAGGATTTTGCATATCTCGTAAACTATCTGCATAAAAATAAAATTGGCGTTATCCTTGACTGGGTACCGGCACATTTTCCGCGGGACGCGCACGGTCTTGCCGAGTTCGACGGCACCTGCCTGTATGAGTATGCGGATCCGAGGAAGGGAGAACACCCGGATTGGGGCACAAAGATTTTTGATTATGCAAAGACGGAAGTGAAAAACTTCCTGTTGGGAAGCGCCCTTATGTGGGTGGAGAAATTCCATGTCGACGGGCTGCGCGTAGATGCGGTTGCGTCCATGCTGTATCTGGATTACGGGAAACAGGATGGACAGTGGGTTGCCAATGAGTACGGCGAGAACAAGAATCTGGAGGCGATCGAATTTTTCCGTCATTTAAATACGCTTGTCTGCGGAAGAAATCCGGGCGTAATGATGATCGCGGAGGAATCTACCGCATGGCCGATGGTGACGGGAAAAGCAAAAGACGGCGGGCTGAATTTTACCTATAAGTGGAATATGGGATGGATGCATGATTTCCTGGATTATATGAAGCTGGATCCGTATTTCAGAAAATTCAACCATAATAAGATGACCTTTGCCATGAGTTATAATTACAGCGAGAAGTATATTCTGGTGCTGTCCCATGATGAAGTCGTGCATTTGAAATGCTCTATGCTGAATAAGATGCCGGGATTGGGCATCGACAAATACAGGAATCTGATGGCCGGATATGCGTTTATGATGGGACATCCGGGGAAAAAGCTGCTCTTTATGGGGCAGGATTTCGGACAGCTTCGGGAGTGGAGTGAAAAGAGGGAATTAGACTGGGAATTGCTTGCGGACGAAAACCATAGTCATCTGCAGCTGTTTGTAAAAGAACTGCTTGGAATTTACCGCAAATATCCGGCTATGTATGAGATGGACGATCAGCCGGAAGGATTTGAATGGATCAATCCGAATGATGGGGACCGCAGTATTTTCAGTTTTGTGCGCCACGGAAAATCCGGCAGGAATAATTTGCTGTTCGTATGCAACTTTACGCCGATGGCGCGTCCGGATTACCGCGTCGGCGTACCGAAAAAGAAAAAATATACGTTGATTTTAAACAGCGATGATGAGAAGTTTGGCGGCAGCGGCCAGGAAAGGCCGGCCGTTTACCAGTCCGAAAAATCGGAATGCGACGGCAGGGAATTTTCATTTGCCTATGAGCTTCCGGCATATGGAGTCGCAGTGTTTAAATTCTAAAGGAAACCAACATAATGTGTGAGGAACACGCCGTCCTGCACGCAGAATATAAGGGACAGAATTTATGGATGCAATTATGAACCAACTGATACAATTAGACGGGCAGGTTTTACTGTTTATACAGGAACATCTGCGTTTTTCAGAGATTACGCCTGCGGTTACTTTTATTACCCGGCTGGGGGACAGCGGATTTATATGGATCGTATTATCCATTATCCTGCTTTTCCCCAGAAAAACAAGGCGGGCGGGGATTTTATCCCTTGTTGCCCTGGCAGGCTCCCTCTGTATTACGAATTTCTGGCTGAAAAATTATGTGGCGAGAGTCAGACCCTATGAGGTGATAAGCGGCCTCGACTGTCTCGTAGAAAAGGCGTCAGACTGGTCGTTCCCGTCCGGACACGCTTCCGCGGCATTTGCCTCGGCGGTCGTGATTTATAAGAGCAGGCCGAAACGGCTTGGCGTTCCGTGCATGATCCTGGCGTTTGCCATTGCATTGTCCCGGCTGTATGTGGGGATCCATTATCCGACAGATGTCATATGCGGGATGCTGATCGGCACGTTGATCGGATTAATTGTGTTCTGGCTGTTTGGGGAAAAGAAGTATAAGCGAAAGGCGCGCAGGCGGGCAAGACGGAGAAGATAGATAAATCTGCAGGAACCGTCATGATTGTTATTGTAAAAGGCATCCGGTGAAAAAGGCGGACTGGAAAAGAAGTTTTTTGCGGGTGTTGCTTTTTATAAAATGAAAAGGAGGAGTTACTATGATTTTCAAGACAACAGAGGCTCACGAGGAATTTCGGCAGAAGATTCGGAAATTTGCAGAAGAAGAAGTAAAACCATATGCATTTATGATGGATCAGAAGAATGAATTTCCGACGGAAGCTGTGAAAAAGCTGGGGGAAATGGGACTGATGGGGATTCCGTATCCGAAAGAGTATGGCGGCGCCGGACTTGACGTTATGAGTTATGCAATCGCGGTTGAAGAGTTATCCAGAGTGGATGGGGGCGCCGGAGTTATTCTTTCCGCGCACGTATCATTGGGAAGCTGGCCTATTTTCCAGTATGGTACGGAAGAACAGAAACAGAAATATTTTGTGCCGCTGGCTAAGGGCGAGAAGATCGGGGCTTTCGGCCTGACAGAACCAAACGCGGGTTCCGACGCGGGCGGGACAGAAACTACCGCTGTCCTCAAGGGAGATTACTATTTGTTAAACGGCGGCAAGATATTTATCACAAATGCGCCGAAAGCAGATACATATGTAGTATTCGCAGTGACAACGCCTGATATCGGAACAAAAGGAATTTCTGCTTTCATTGTGGAAAAGGGCTGGGAAGGCTTTGAGTTCGGAGATCATTACGACAAAATGGGTATCCGCTCATCCTCCACAGCGGAATTGATTTTTAATGATGTCAGGGTTCCGAAGGAAAATCTTCTCGGAAAAGAAGGCGACGGTTTCAAGATCGCAATGTCCACATTGGACGGCGGACGTATCGGAATCGCGTCCCAGGCGCTGGGAATTGCCCAGGGCGCTTATGAAAATGCCCTGGAATATTCAAAAGAAAGAGAACAGTTCGGCAAACCGATCTGCCGTCAGCAGACGATATCCTTCAAGCTGGCGGATATGGCTACAAAGCTCCGCTGCGCGAGATTTCTGGTTTACAGCGCGGCAGAATTGAAAGAACATCACGAGCCGTATGCAATGGAAGCGGCAATGGCAAAAATGTATGCTTCCGATATTGCCCTGGAAGTTACCAATGACGCGCTCCAGATTTTCGGCGGAAGCGGTTTCTTAAAGGGTATGGAAGTAGAGCGGGCTTACAGGGATGCCAAGATTACGACCATTTATGAAGGTACAAATGAGATTCAGAGAGTGGTTATTGCTTCCCATTTAATCGGAAAAATGCCAAAATCCGCATCATCGGGCGGCAGCAGAAGCGTTGCGAAGAAACCGGCAGTAACCGGTATCCGCAAGAAAATGATTTTTAAGGGCGGTTCTGCGGAAGAAAGAGTAGCCTCCCTGGTAGAAAATCTGGAGAAGGACGGGTATGATTTCTCCGTAGGCATTGATATCGACACGCCGATTTCCCAGGCAGAGAGAGTAGTCAGCGCCGGGAAAGGAATCGGCGAAAAGAAAAACATGAAACTGATTGAAGATTTGGCGGCGGCAGCGGGGGCGGCAATCGGTTCTTCCCGTCCGGTAGCCGAGACTTTGAAATATGTCCCAATCAATCGTTATGTGGGAATGTCCGGCCAGAAATTTGTGGGCAACTTATATATTGCCTGCGGTATCTCCGGCGCAAGCCAGCATTTGAAAGGAATTAAAGATGCTTCCACAATCGTTGCGATTAACAAGAATGGAAACGCGCCGATTTTTAAGAACTGTGATTATGGTATCGTGGGGGATGTAAATGAGATTCTTCCATTGCTGACGAAAGCGTTGGATAACGGACAGCCGAAAGAACCGGCGCCTGTTCCAATGGTAAAAATGAAACGCCCTGCGCCTCCGAAACCGGAACCGATTGGCAGCAGTTATGTATGCAGCGGATGCGGATATGAGTATAATCCGGAAAAAGGCGATGAGGAAAACGAAGTAATGCCGGGTACTTTATTTGAGAAACTTCCGGAAGAATGGGTATGTCCGGAGTGCGGCGAAGGCAAAGAACAATTTATAGAGGAATAGAAGGAGGATAAGCCATGTATTGTGTCAGAAATGTAACAGAAGATTTGTACTGGATTGGCGCCAATGACCGTCGGTTAAGCCTGTTTGAAAATATTCACCCAATCCCTGAAGGGGTTTCCTATAATGCATATGTTCTTATGGATGAAAAAACGGTACTCTTTGACACGATTGACTGGTCTGCGTGCCGGCAGTTCCTGGAAAATCTGGAGTATGTCCTGAATGGACGCCCGCTGGATTATATGGTGATCAATCATATGGAACCGGATCACGGAGCTTCCATCGAAGAAATCCTTATTCGTTATCCGGATGTGACGATTATCAGTACGGAAAAAGCGTTCATGCTGATGCGTCAGTTCGATTTCCATGTTGACGGCCATACGCTGGATGAGGTAAAGGAAGGGGATACCCGCTGCTTTGGAAAGCATACGGTAACCTTCGTGTCGGCGCCGATGGTGCACTGGCCGGAGGCAATGGTAACTTTTGATGTGACAAACGGCGTATTATTTGCGGCAGATGCGTTTGGTTCGTTTGGAGCCCTGGATGGCAAACTGTTCAATGATGAAGTCAACTTTGACAGAGATTGGATCGATCACGCAAGACGCTATTATACGAATATTGTTGGAAAATATGGACCTCATGTACAGCTTCTTCTGAAAAAAGCGGCGGGAATTGTCAACGACATCCGTTATATCTGCCCGCTTCATGGTCCGGTATGGCGTTCTGATTTTGGCTATCTGCTGGATAAATACCAGCATTGGAGCACTTATGAGCCGGAAGAGAAAGGCGTTATGATCGCATATGCATCCATGTACGGCAATACGGAAGCTGCTGCCGGAGCTTTGGCGGCAAAGCTCTGTGAGAAGGGTATGACAAATGTGAAAATGTATGATGTGTCAAATACACATGTGTCCTATCTGATTTCAGAGACATTTAAGTACAGCCATGTTGTCCTGGCAAGCGTGACCTATAACCTTGGAATTTATCCGGT
>CAZGMH010000095.1:0-8642 GCA_964526765.1 uncultured Eubacterium sp. | reverse complement strand
CTAAGACCGTCAATCCATATTCAGGAAGGAATGTTGTCAAATGAAGATTTTAATTAAAGAAGGAATGGTAATAAATCCCGGTGATAAAACGCAGCAGTGTGCTGATATTTTTGCGGAAAATGGCGTGATTACTGAAATTAACCCGGACATTGAAAAAGATGCAGACCGGGTGATTGATGCAAAAGGGTGTTATGTCATGCCCGGATTTATTGATTTGCATGTACATTTGCGGGACCCGGGACTGGAATATAAGGAGACAATTGAGACGGGCGGTGCGGCAGCCCTGCACGGAGGATTTACGACGATTGTGGCAATGCCGAATACAAAACCGGTGGCAGACCGCGCGGATGTGATTGATTATGTGAGGAATAAGGCGGAATCTGTGACCAAAGTGCATGTACTTCAGGCGGGAGCCGTCACAAAAGGACAAAAAGGAGAGGAACTTTCCGATATCCGGGAAATGGCAGCGGCGGGAAGCCCTGCGATCAGTGAGGACGGCAAGTCCGTGATGAACGCCCAGCTTTACCGGGAGGGAATGAAGATTGCCGCCAAGGAAGGCATGGTTGTTCTGGCGCACTGCGAGGATATTCATATGGTCAACGGAGGCGTGCTGAATGCGGATGCGAAGTCCGCCGAATTGGGACTTCCGGGGATTACAAATTCCGTGGAGGATGTGATCATTGCCAGGGATATTCTTCTGGCGAAGGAGACGGGGGTTAAGCTTCATTTGTGCCATTGCTCCACAAAGGACAGTGTGCGCCTGGTACAGCTTGCAAAAGAGGAGGGCATTGATGTGACGGCAGAGGTCTGCCCGCATCATTTTTCCATGAGCTCCGATGAAATTACAGGGGACGATGCTAACTATAAAATGAACCCGCCGCTTCGTACCAGAGAGGATGTGGAGGCGTTAAAAGCCGGACTGGCGGCTGACATTATGGACGTTATTGCCACTGACCACGCACCGCACGCTTCCTATGAAAAAGAAAAGAGTATCCGTGAAGCTCCTTTTGGAATTGTAGGCCTGGAGACAGCAGCCGCCCTGACTTATACGGAACTGGTAAAGCCGGGGATTCTTACCGTCATGCAGATGGCGGAAAAGATGAGCTATAATCCGGCAAAGGTGCTCGGCCTGAAAAAAGGCGTTGTACAGGAAGGCGCCGCGGCCGACCTGGTAGTCTTTGACCCGGAACAGACATGGATTATCGACCCGGAGGAGTTTTTGTCGAAGGGCAGAAACACGCCTTTTGCGGGAAAAACTGTGACCGGGAAGGTGCTGGCTACGGTTGTGGACGGCGAGATTGCATATGAAAACTAAAGGATGGGGAAGAAAAGTATGATAAACAAATTAGCAGATAAGATTAAAAAAACAGGGGCCCCGATTGTGGTAGGACTGGACCCTATGCTGAATTATGTGCCGGAGCATATTCAGAAAAAATCATTTGAAGAGTTCGGCGAGACCCTGGAGGGAGCGGCTGATGCGATCTGGCAGTTCAACAAAGAAATTGTCGATAAGACTTATGATCTCATTCCGGCGGTAAAACCGCAGATTGCTATGTATGAACAGTTCGGCGTCGAGGGATTGAAAGCATTTCAAAAGACAGTGGATTACTGTCATGAAAAAGGGCTGATCGTAATCGGGGATATCAAGCGTGGAGATATCGGTTCCACTTCTGCGGCATACGCTGTGGGACATCTCGGAAAGGTTCAGGTGGGGAGCAAGCTCCATGTAACCTTTAACGAGGATTTTGCGACGGTCAATCCGTATCTCGGGACAGATGGCGTGAAACCCTTTGTGGAGGTTTGCAGGCAGGAAAAGAAAGGATTGTTCATCCTGGTTAAGACGTCAAATCCTTCCAGCGGAGAGTTTCAGGACAGACTGATTGACGGAAAACCGCTGTACGAGCATGTGGCGGAAAAGGTTGCCGCATGGGGAGCGGATCATATGGGAGATGATTACAGCTATATCGGCGCCGTTGTGGGCGCGACCTATCCGGAAGAAGGAAAACTGCTGCGCAAGGTAATGCCGAAGAGCTTTATTCTGGTGCCGGGATACGGCGCGCAGGGAGGAAAGGGAAAAGACCTGGTACACTTCTTTAATGAGGACGGACTGGGGGCAATTGTAAATTCTTCCCGCGGAATTATTGCCGCTTACAGACAGGAAGCTTATGCAAAGTTCGGAGCAGAAAATTTTGCAGATGCATCCCGTCAGGCAGTGTTGGATATGATTGAGGACATTCGCAGCGCGATAGCAGCAAAATAAGGAGAGCATATGGCACATAAGTTTAAAGAACAGGCAATCGTAATCCGTCAGGAAAGGATTGCCCCGGGTATATTCAGCTTATGGCTGAAAACAGAAAAAATTGCTGCCCATGCAAAGGCAGGACAGTTTATTTCTATTTATTGTGATGATGGGAGCAGGCTGCTTCCCCGCCCGATTAGTATCTGTGAGATTGATAAGGCGGATGGAGCGCTGCATCTTGTATATCGGATTGCCGGCAGGGGCACAAAAGAATTTTCACGAAAACAGACCGGCGATAAACTGGATATTTTGGGACCGTTGGGGAATGGTTTCCCGTTAAAAAGCAAAAAAGCCTTTTTGATTGGCGGAGGCATCGGCATTCCGCCGATTCTCGAGCTGGCAAAACAGCTTGACTGTGAAAAACAGATTGTACTTGGATACCGCAACAGCGATATGTTTCTGCTGGATGAGTTTCGCAGACAGGGAAGCGTGTATGTGGCTACGGAGGATGGAAGTTACGGCGCTCCGGGAAATGTGCTGGATGCCATTCGGGAAAATGCCCTCACTGCGGATATTATTTATGCCTGCGGACCGACGCCCATGCTGCGCGCGTTAAAAAATTATGCCGCAGAGAACGGTATCGAGTGCTGGATTTCCATGGAGGAAAAAATGGCGTGCGGCATCGGTGCGTGTCTGGCGTGCGTCTGCCAATCAAAAGAGGTGGACGCCCACACAAATGTGCACAATAAACGTATCTGCAAAGAGGGACCCGTTTTTCGCGCTGAGGAGGTGGAATTGTAATGAATACAAAGGTAAATATTGCAGGAGTTACATTCAACAATCCCGTTATGGTGGCTTCCGGTACTTTCGGTTCCGGTGAAGAATTTTCCGAATTTGTAGATTTGAACCGTCTGGGAGCGGTTGTGACAAAGGGTGTGGCAAATGTGCCCTGGCCGGGCAATCCCGCGCCGCGCATTGCGGAAACGTATGGAGGCATGTTAAATGCGATCGGGCTTCAGAATCCCGGTATTGATGTGTTTGTGTCCAGGGATATCCCGTTTCTGAAAAAGTATGATACAAAGATTATTGTCAATGTCTGCGGAAAAACCACGGAGGATTACTGCGAGGTCGTGGAACGTCTGGGGGATCAGCCGGTGGATATGCTGGAGATTAATATTTCCTGCCCGAATGTAAAGGAAGGCGGAATCGCTTTCGGACAGGACCCAAAAGCAGTGGAAGCAATCACAAGAGAAGTAAAAAAATACGCAAAACAGCCGGTTATCATGAAATTAAGCCCGAATGTCACAGATATCACTGTCATGGCAAAAGCGGCGGAGGCGGGGGGCGCGGATGCCCTCTCCCTGATTAATACTTTAACCGGAATGAAGATTGACGTGAAGAAGCGGACATTTGCCATCGCAAACAGGACGGGCGGACTTTCCGGCCCGGCTATACACCCGATTGCGGTCCGCATGGTATATCAGACGGCAAATGCCGTAAAGCTGCCGATTATCGGTATGGGCGGGATTCAAAATGCGGAAGACGCCCTGGAATTAATTTTGGCGGGAGCAACGGCTGTCAGCGTCGGAACGGCGAATTTTGCGAATCCGGCGGTGACGATGGAAATTGTAGATGGTATCGGAACTTATATGCAGATGCAGGGAATTGAGGATATCAATTCTCTGATCGGAGCGGTGAAATAATACGGATAATTGATAAGGGAAAGCTTGAAGCACATGGCAAAAATAGTAATTGTAGAAGATGATGAGAATATACGCCGGGAGCTGAGACAATTTCTGTGTAACGCAGGTTATGATGCAGCGTATCTGGAGGATTTTCCGGGAGAGCGGGAAATCGCGGATACGCTGCTTTCCATGCGCCCGGATTTGATTTTAATGGATATGAAGCTTCCCGGAACAAATGGCCTGCTGATTTGTGATGAACTGCGTTCCCGTTCGGATGTGCCGATTATTTTTGTGACCGGCAGCAATACGTCTATGGATGAGTTGAACTGTATGATGCGGGGAGGGGATGACTATATCTCGAAGCCTTATCAGATGCCGGTTCTTCTGGCACACATTGCCGCAGTTTTGCGCAGGACCATGACGGAAACGCCCAAAAAGATTACGGAATATGATTACCGGGGCGTAAAATTTGATGTCGGCGCGGGATGCATCTCCCACGGGGAAAAACGGCAGATGTTGACGAAAAATGAGCTGAAAATCCTTTATTTTTTGTTTGAGCATCAGGGGGAAATTGTATCCAGGGCGGACCTTCTGGACTATTTGTGGGACAACGAAGTGTTTATTGACGACAATACATTGAGTGTGAATATCACCCGGATTCGCGGGAAACTGCAAAATATCGGAGTGACAGACTACATCGAGACGAGAAGGGGGATGGGATATCGCATATGAGACTTTCGGAGTATATCAGGGACAAGGCGGGAGTATTGCTGTTAAACGGAGCAGGAATGCTGCTTCTGTCGGTTTTTCTCCTTGCCATTGGAAATCCGCTGTCTGCAGCGGCATTGATTCTGATTGCCTGGTGTATCGTTCTTTTTTTCTATTTTGGCGCGCATTATCTGAGCCGGAAACGTTATTTTGAAGAACTGTTTTTGCTTCTGGATGAGCTGGATGCACGCTATCTGCTGGCGGAGGTGATGAAACCGTCCTGGCGCCTGGAGGACCGGATTTACCGGGACATTCTTCGCAAATCAAATAAGTCAGTCATTGAAAAAATTCACCGGTTAGAGGATGAACAAAGAGATTATAAAGAATACATAGAAAGCTGGATTCATGAGGCAAAGACGCCGATTACGGCGATGCACCTGATTATCGGAAATATTCAGGAAAAGGAATCTGCCCGGCGTTTTGAGGCGGAGCTTGGAAAAATGGAGAATCTGGTGGAAATGGTGCTCTATTATGCGCGGATGGAACAGGCGTATCAGGACTATTTGATAACAAAGACGCCCCTGCGCCGTGTTGTATTGGATTCTATTCAGAGAAACCGTGTGCATTTTATGGAAAATCAGATGCAGATTGATTTGCAGATGGAAGAAGTGTTTGTCTCTACAGATGAAAAATGGGTTCTCTTTTTGTTAAATCAGATTTTTTCCAATTGTATGAAATACCGCAGAGAGAGCGGCGCGAAAATTTCTATCTTCACAAAGCGTCAGGAAAATGGCCTGTCGCTGATTGTGGAGGATAACGGATGCGGAATCAAACCGGAGGAAATCCGCAGGATTTTTCAAAAGGGATTTTGCGGCAGCAATGGCAGAAAGAATCAGTATTCTACCGGAATCGGCCTGTATCTGTGCCAACGGCTCTGCGACAAGCTTCAAATCGGTATCCATGCGCAGTCAGAGCCGGGGCAGTATACAAGAATGATTCTGACGTTCCCTGACAGCGATTTTCAGAAAATCGTGTAATCTTTCAAAAATGAAAGATTTATGAAAGGAAGGTTCATACCAGAGGCGTGGAGAAAAGCCTATACTCGTTTTTGTAAAGAATAAATGACGACAAAGGAAAGGACGAGTAAAAATGGAACAGTTGATTCGGGTCTGTGATGTGGAAAAATACTACGGAGCAGGAAATAATATTACGAAAGCGGTGAACCGTGTCAGTTTTACCGTGGAGAAAGGGGAATTTACCGGAATTATGGGGGCATCCGGTTCCGGCAAGACGACGCTGCTGAATATGCTGTCCACCATCGACAAAGTGACTGCCGGGCACATCTTTTACGGAACGACAGACATTACGGAATTGAGAGAGAAGGAATTGGCGGAGTTTCGAAAAAATAATCTGGGCTTTGTTTTTCAGGATTTTAACCTGCTGGACACGCTGACAATTCGGGAAAATATCGAGATTGCAATGACTCTGCACGGAAAGAAGAAAAAGGAGATTCAGAAAAAATCCGCTCAGATTATGAAAATATTGGGAATTGACAGGATTCGGGACAAATTTCCCAGCCAGGTATCCGGCGGACAAAAGCAGCGCTGCGCCTGTGCCCGGGCAATCGTAAATGAACCAAAACTCATCCTGGCAGATGAGCCGACGGGGGCATTGGATTCCAAATCCGCGCAAATGCTGATGGATACCTTTGATGAGATGAACCGGGATATGAAGGCTACGATACTGATGGTAACGCATGATGCATTTTCTGCGAGCTACTGTCACCGCATCTTATTTTTGAAGGACGGACAGATTTTTCATGAGCTGTATAAGGGAGAAAAAAGCCGCCGGGCATTTTTGAATGAGATTCTGGATGTGCTTGCCCTGACAGGAGGTGACAGCCGTTATGCTGAATAAACTTGCATTTCGGAATGCCCGCCGTTCGGCAAAGGATTATATTGTGTACCTCATCACAATGACCATGATGGCGGCAATGATGTTTGCCTTTGATTCCATGATGCTGTCAAAGGATATTCTTGCCATGTGTGAAGAAGCGGGAATTCTGGCAGCCATGCTCGGAATTGCGAGTGCGTTTATTGTGGGCATTATTGCCTGGCTGATTCGTTATATGGTGCGCTTTATGCTGGAAAAGAGGAGCCGGGAATTTGGTACTTATCTGCTGCTCGGAATGAATAAAAAGCAGGTTTCGGGAGTTTATATGAGAGAAAACCTCCTTATGGGCATTATGGCTTTCGGGCTTGGCATTGTTTTGGGAACTTTTCTACAGCAGATTTTGATGACAGTGTTCTATCAGATTTTCAGCAAAGATTACAGGCTCCATATTGAGGCGGGAGGATGGTCTTTGCTTCTGACAGCGGGAATTTATTTCCTGTGCTATCTTTTTGCTCTGATGAGAAACCGCCGTCTGTTTCGAAAGATGACAATAGCGGAGCTCATGCGGATGGAGAAGGAAAACGAACAGGTAAAGGAAGGCAGAACCGGTATCCGCCAGGCATGGTTTTTTGCGGCAGTGGCATATTTTATCTTTTTTGACATTATGCTGCTTCGGGGGAACTATACGGTAAATGGGGTTATCCTGGTCACGGTGGGATTTATCATTGCAATTTATGCGCTGTATTATGGAATGTCGGCGTTTCTCATCCGCTGCGTAAGGAGAAAACCGGAAGGGATTTATAAAAGCGGGAGGCTTTTCCTGCTGCGGCAGTATATTACGAAGTTAAAAACGATGCGGTTTACAATGGGCACCTTGACGGTACTGTTTACCTGTGCCCTGCTTGGCGGAACAGTTGCTTTGATGTTTGCAAAATTCCAGGGGCAGGCGATTAACAATGGGATGCCTTTTGATATTCTTGTATATAGCCGGGATGCCTCGGACGAATTTCTGGAGGAGCAGGCGGCGATTCATGAATATTGTGATGTGAAGGAACAGTTGATTTACCGGATTTATCAGGATGGCAGCCATGAGATGAACGACTATCTGTATACTCACGGAGACACGATTGACAAAAAATACCGGAATGCGGACGGAAGCCTGAATGCGGCGGCGGTGGAGCAGGACGGATATGAATATTATGATTATGACACATACATGCGCCTGAGCGATTACAATAAACTGAGGGAAATGCTCGGTTATGATGCGGTTTTACTTGAGGAGGACGAATATGCGATTCAGATAAAACCGCGGATGGAGAAGATTTTAAACGAGGATATCCGTCAGCGCAGGATTCGGACCAGTGTGGGAGAGCTGTCTCTCTCCGATGTCTATACAATCGGATTTTCCCAGAGCGGAAATAACGGAGCCGATTATCTGCTGATTGTGCCGGATGCGGTATGCGACGGGATGACGCCTTATTTTGCGGATTTGGCGGTGTCGGCAAAAGGGGAAGTGCCGGGAGAACTCCAGAAGGTGCTGGAAACGATTCGCCTGGACAAAAACGGCATTATGCCGCAGGAGGAATTTTACCGCCTTCAGGAAGCGGGAGAAATTTCAGAGGATGAGGAATGGGATGATTCCACGACAGGGGGAGGCGGCACGGATCAGGTTATAGTCGTTGCCGGATATGATGTGATTGTGAGAAGTGAGCTTGGCACGGAACTGAAGCTGGCAATGACCTCCTTAAGCTTCCCGTTGGTATATATCGGGCTGGTATTCCTGTGCGTGGCGCTGACAATCATGGCGGTGCAGCAGCTGAGTGATTCCGGCAAATACCGTTTCCGGTATGATGTGCTGTCAAAACTGGGGCTTAGCGACAGAGAGATTGACAGGATAATCTTAAAACAATTGTTCTCCTTTTATCTGGTTCCGGTAGTTGTATCCGTTATGCTCAGTGCAGTGACAGCCGTCTTTGCGGGCAGCCAGTTTGTGCGTTATACCGGGGCGCAGGGAAACGGCCTGTACTATTTTGGCATCTCACTGCTTGTATTTGTGGGCGTGTATCTGATTTATTTTGGCGCAACATATATCGGGTTTAAGCGGAATATCCGGTATG
>CAZGMH010000094.1:0-8743 GCA_964526765.1 uncultured Eubacterium sp. | reverse complement strand
CTTTTCAGTATAGCAAGTTTTCCGGGATTTTTGTAGCCCCATTTTTACTTTTGCAGATAAAAAGCAAGTCCATCAGCCAGTTTTTGATGTCCCCGAAGCGTCAGATGAAGTCCATCCCCTCCGATATCGTCCACATAGTCAGACGCCCGGAGAAATTCGCAGTGCAGTTCCTTTGCAAGCTTTTCATATTCCTCCGCAAGCCGGCAAATCGTCTCATTCGCATCCACCCCAAAATCCCAGTCTCCTTCCGTAATTGCAGCCGCGGGCGGAGCTACGATTAAAATATCCGGATCCGCACCTTTTTCCTCACAATACCTGCGCATCTGCGCGATTACCCGGCCCAAGCCCCGCGCAATTTCGGACGCAGTCACATGATAACGGCGTTTGGCATCGTTTGTGCCCAGCATAATGATAATCAAATCCAGCGGCAGGTGGGACATAATACATGGCGCCGCATACTCATATCCGTTGCGGTACGGTTCCAGATAATCTGTAAAAATCGTCGTCCTTCCGTTTAAGCCTTCCTCTATCACATCATACCCGGTCAGCTTCTGAAGCCTGCCGGTCCAGCGCTCCTCCTTCTCATATCTTCCGCCGGTGACTGGCCGGAATCCCCAGGTATTCGAATCTCCATAACATAAAATACGCATTGTTTTTATCCTTCCTTCCATTTATCATTTTCATAAACATTTATCTTTTCATAAGCATTTATCACTTCATAGAAAGCACATAAAATTTCTGGAAATATCATAACAAAAAGAAGCCCTCCGCGCAATGCACTGTCTAAAACCTATGCTCCATTTCGGAAATGGCAATTTTCATAAAGCCGCAAATTTCCTGAAATTTGAGCAAAAATCAACATGTTTGTGTCAAAACACCGAATCCTGGTAATCAAGAAAGAGCTGATGCATTTTGACATCAGCCCCTTGATTGATATACCTTTATTTTATATACTTCTATTTTTATGCTTCATTTTATAATCGCTATTTCTCAAAAATTGTTCTTCCGTATTTATTTACCTCGTCCATATAAATAAACCATTTTTTCTCCATAGCCGGAATATAATATGGGATATAGCGTCCCTTTTTGGAATACGCATCCATCGCGCGCCGTACTTCCGCGCGAATATCTTCCTCAGAAGATTCTTCCCGGTCAATCATCTGATTGTCAATGCCGCCCAGAAAAGTCATCTTATCACCGTATTTCTCCAGACATTCCTCCATATTATTCTTTACCATCATAGGCTCGATTGCATCTACTCCCATTTCTGTGAGATCAGGAATAATCTGCATAATATAGCCGCAGGAATGATGGAGATATAACATGCCATATTCATGGATTTTCTGTACATATTTCTCCTCATTTGGTTTGATAAACTCACGCCATAATTCCGGCGAAAAGAACATATTATCATTGGTTCCCCAGTCATCATGCATATGAATAACATCCGGTTTCAGGTATTTATATGCCAAATCAATGCATTTCAGTTTATATTCACACATAGCGTCAAAAAACTCATGTACTTCATCCGGATATTCATAAAATGCACAGAGCGCGTTTTCCATGCCAATCATCTGATTCATCCGTTCAAACTGTCCGGACAAAAGAAGGCAGCTTACCACATCCGTCTGGGGATTCACATGCATACCGGCACACATTCCCTGAAAAATCTGTTCAATCGGCATAAAATCCAAAGGCGGAAATTTTACTTTTTCTTTCCACTCATCCATTTCTTCAAACAGCCGAAAGTCTTTTGCTACTGTATTCCCGTCCACAATCGGATTCGGCCCCTGGTTCGTCCACAACACGCCCCAGGCGTCCGGGCCTGTTCCATAAGGATCAAACTTATCTCCCAGCTCAATGTAGCGTTCTCCCGGAAAGACCACATCCTTCATTGTAGAATACACTTCCGGTATAAAATCCGCTTTTTCCCCGCGCAGCAAAGCCAGCAATGCTTCTTTATTGGTCTGCATACCATCAACCTCCTAATCATATCCTTACCAAAAAGTAACTGTCCGTTAATAAAAACTTATCACAGATTAGAAGGATTGAAAAACAGTTCATAGATGCATGGGTACAATTTCAGGTTGTAACGTCAATCAAATCAAATTCTTCCTCTATCTCTCCCGCAATATTGTTCAGTCCGCTAAGGCGGTTGCCCGGATTATAAATGAGAGCCGTATGAAAAAGAAGCTTTTTCCCCGGAAAATCAAAATATTTCATCTTTGCCCTGTCCATATTTGTAAACATCATCGGAAATACCGCAAAGGCTCCTCCCTGCTGCAAAAGTGCATACATCGTGTCAAAATTACTCACTCTCTGCACATTTTTACATGGAATCGTCTCGTAAAAGCTTTCTTCCCGGGGCACCGTATAATCCCCACGTCCCATATCCAGCTTCAAAAAAGTTTCCTGCCGCATATCTTCTGCGGTAATATGCTCTTTCACCGCCCAGGGATGCAGAAGGGAAACAATTACTTTTGCATCATGCCTGGCAAACGACAGGCAGCGGTACCCTGCCCAGTTATCCTCCTCGTGGGTATTGGTGAGAAGGATATCAATTTTTCCTTCCAGCAAAAGCTTTTTTCCCTCATGTAAATCAATCAGATTGAGGTTTATCTGGTAGTCTGCAAAAGCGCCCATCATAAAGGAAACCAGCGGCGTCACCAGCGATTCCTGGGGCAGCGCCGAAAAAATCCCTATATTAATCCGCTCTTTCCCGTCTCCGGCGCGGGCCTTTATTTCTTCCACTGCATGATTGAAATCCCTGTCAATTTTCTCAAATCTTTCCCTGGCATATTCTCCCAGCCTTGTCAGGGAAACGCCCTGGGGACAACGTTCAAAAAGCCGGCCGCCTAATTCCTCCTCCAAAAGCGCCACCTGCTTTGTCAAAGCCTGGGCAGATACATACATCTGGCTTGCCGCCTTTGAAAAACTGCCGGTTTTTGCCGCACACAAAAAATATCGAATCCTCTGATATGTCATATTTATACGCCCACTTTCGCACAAATATCCTGTAAGCAGCATTTATCGCAATACGGTTTTGTCCGGGCCGTACAGACTTCTCTCCCATGATACACAAGACGGTGGCAAAAATCGCTTCCCTCCTGGGGCGGAACCAGCTTCCAGAGAGCCATCTCCACCTTTTTCGGTTCTTTGATCTGGTCCACCAGCCCCATCCGGTTCACCAGGCGGATACAGTGTGTATCGGTCACAATGGCAGGTTTTCCAAACACATCGCCCATAATCAGATTGGCGCTTTTTCTACCCACTCCCGGAAGCCTGAGCAGCGCGTCAAAATCATCCGGCACTTTCCCGCCGTATTCATCCCTCAGCATCCGCATACAGGCGCTGATATCCCGCGCCTTGCTTCTTCCCAGACCGCAGGGACGCACAATCGCCTCGATATCATCCGCTTCGGCTTTCGCCAAAGCTTCCAAATCAGGATATTTTTCATACAATCCCTGCACCACAACATTCACACGGGCATCCGTACACTGTGCAGCCAGGCGCACGCTGACCAACAGTTTCCACGCATCATCATAATCCAGCGTACATCCCGCATCCGGATATTCTTTTTTCAGGCGTTCTATAATTTCCAGCGCCAGTTTTTCCTTTGTCATCCGTTTTCTCCCTGTAATATTTTCCCTGTAAGATTACGGCAAATTTCCCTCTGCCTGACAAATCATACTTCAAGAAGCTCTAACAGTTCTTCTTTGCTCATATTCACGATTCCGCCCGTCTCGCCCTGCAGGATAGCGTCTGCCAGATCTTTCTTGGCTTCCTGCATATGCAGTATCTTTTCTTCAATGGATCCTTTCACAATCAGCCTGTACACAGAAACCATTTTCGTCTGTCCGATTCTGTGAACACGGTCTGTCGCCTGATTCTGTACCGCCAGATTCCACCACGGGTCATAATGGATCACGATGTCCGCCCCGACGAGGTTCAGTCCGACGCCTCCAGCTTTCAACGAAATCAAAAAGACCGGCGTGTCATCCTCATTAAACTCCCTGACCATTTCCAACCGCTGTTTTTTCGGCGTACTCCCCGTGATTTTATAATATCCGATGCCTTCCCGCTGCAAATCCTTTTCCAGTAATTCCAGCATAGAAGTAAACTGTGAAAATACCAGCATCTTGTGTTCTCCCGCAATAGCGCTCTGGATCAAGTCCATGCACGCTTCCCGCTTTGCCGATTCTCCGTCATAATTTTCCAGCAAAAGAGACGGGTCGCAGCAGATCTGCCGGATTTTTGTCAGCTCCGCCAGTATCTGCAGTTTGTTTTTCTGGAAATTTTCTTCATTTTGGCTGTTCAGCATTTCCCGCATATGCACAACCTGTCCGTCGTAAATCTGCTGCTGCTTTTTCTCCATCTTTGCATACCGGGTTTCTTCCACTTTATCCGGCAGATCCCGGAGTACGTCTTTTTTCAGGCGGCGCAGGATAAAAGGAGACACCATTCGGCGCAGACGTTTTATCGCATCCTCATCTTTATATTTTGCAATAGGCGTTTCAAATTCATGTTTAAACGTATCGTAGCCATACAAAAATCCCGGCATCAGATAATCAAAAATGCTCCACAGTTCACTCAGGCGGTTTTCAATCGGAGTGCCCGTGAGTGCAAAACGCACCCTGCTCCGGATTACTTTCACCGACTTCGCCGCCGCTGTCGTATGATTCTTTATATACTGTGCTTCGTCGATGACCTGATAATAAAATTCTGCGCCTTCATACTCTGCGATATCCCGCTTTAACAGATCGTACGACGTAACCAGTACGTCCCACTTTTGATAAGAACGGATCAAATCCCGCCGCTCGCCCTGCGTCCCTACAACCGGACACACGGAAAGTTCCGGGGCAAACCGGGCAAATTCCTCCTGCCAGTTGTAAACCAATGACGCCGGCGTTACGATGAGGGAAGTTCTTTGATTTCCCTCTTCCCGGGAAGCCAGCAGAACCGAAATCATCTGCAGGGTTTTTCCGAGTCCCATATCATCTGCCAGAACGCCGCCAAATCCGCAATTTTCCAGAGTGCGCATCCATTTATACCCAAAATTCTGGTAATTGCGCATCACCGTCCCAAGGGAAAGGGGAACATCGAAATCCGAGTCTCCCACTGTCTTAAAATCTTTTACCAGCTTCTTAAACCGCTTATCCCTGGTTGCATATAATCCCTCGCTTTGCTCCAGCATTTTGTCCAGATACAACGCCCGGTATAACGGTACCTGCATTTTCCCTTTTGCAAACTCTTTCGGTGAAATATGCATTGCTTCCAGCATGGAAGCAAGTTCTGAAAAGCTGTCGTCCTCCATCTGCAGGAAATCGCCGTTTTTCAGGCGGTAATACTTCTTCTTCCTCTGATAGCTGAACAGGATGTCCAAAAGTTCTTCCTGGGACAGTTCCTCCGAGGAAATCGACAAATCCATGATATCGCTTTTCAGCGATACTCCCACGGATACTTTGGCCTGTCTGCGGATTCTCAGCCGGCGGAACCTGTCCGTACTCTGCACTTCCCCCAGCTGAACCAGCTCCTCTATCCCGCTGTTCAGCACCTGATAAATGCTGTCGTCATTTTTCCCGCAGTGGAATACTTTCAATTCGTTATCTATTAACGGAAAATATTTAAGAACGCTATGGATTGCCTCACATTCCCGGTTTCCGTCACGAAAACTCTCTTTTGGGGCGCTGCCGTCTAGCCAGTCCATAACCTGGCATTCCTTTTCTCCATATGTCGCTTTGACCGCACAGGTTATATTTCCGCGTTCAGCATCAAGGTAAAAAACAAACGCCACTTCCGGAGGCAGATAGGCTTCTATCAATTCCGTATTTTCTTCATGAATATTTGCGCATTCCCGAAGTCTGGGCAGAATCGTATAATAAAATTCAGAGAGATTTTTCCGTCCCACCATAAAAGAGACTTTATCATAACCGCCTATTTCCAGCAGCGGCTGCAGTTCCTGCGCTCCCTCCGGACTGATTTTATTGAGATATGAATCCTCCAGATAATACTGATACTTCTCCCCCTTTATCGTTTCCGGCAAATTTCCCTGAACCCCAATCCCCTGAAAAATATTTTCCGTATCTGTATAAGGGAAAATATCAAGGGCAATCTCCGGATCCTTTTCCCTGAAACGCAAAGTCGATTTCACAAAAACACTTTGTTGTTTATCTGTATATGGGATCTCCGTGTTTTTGGCAATTTCAAAGAAATTGTCCAGCCGTCCTCCGTATAAATCCATGTTTCCCTTTATCCGTAAATCATCTGTATAATAGCGGGAAGAATTTCTGACATTTTCAAACCTGTATAATTCCTCGTTTACATTACTGCGGATAAAGTCATAGTATTGTTTTGACTTTTCCGTAAAACTGACTGCGGCAAAATTGATTTCCGTTTTTTTCCCCAGCGTCATCGTTCCTTTTTCTTCTACGCACTCCACAAATTCCGTCAGATTTTTTAAAACGTACAGCTTTTCAGTGCCGAAGCGGAAAGAAAGCCGCAGTCCGTTAAAGTCGTTTTCCAGCCGCGGCTCCAACGTCGCCGGAACCTTCTCGTCAAAATCTTTTGCAATAACCTGCCGCGCATGTTTTTCCCGGTAATTCATCAGCACGATCATCGCATTCCGGTCTGTGGCGTCTCCGGGATTATTTTCCCTGATATAGGCGTCCAGCAAAAAAAGCAGCGCTGTAAGATGCGCGCACAGGCTTGTCCCGGAGTTTCTCGACGCATAATAGCTTTCATAGGAGCGATAGCATCCCGGAGCATAGCAGGATGCCTGATGGATTCCATTTTGTGAAAATATAACGCCCACATGATGATCCGCTTTTTTTACCCGAACCGAACCATATGCCTCGCCAATCTGTTCCGAACCCTGAACATGGTTTCCGTATCCGACATTAACTTTCGAAAGTTCCACTTCTCCGTTTGCTATCAGACGTTTTGCCTCGTCGCATGTCTGATCGTAAAAAATAAAATCTTCGGTCATCCGTTCCATATCAAAATAACGGTACTCCTGCTCCTCCCCGTCATTTTTCCGAAACGGATAGACTCTTTTCGGTTCTGCCTTCTTCTTCACCGCTTCCGATTTTTTTCCGGAACCCCGCATATCCTCTATGGCATACAGCATCGCCGCCATATGCTTACATCGGTTCCCGTCTTTTGCATAAGGGCAATTACAGCTCATCCTGGGTCTTTTTTCGTTAATCAAATTCACAGTCACATCATAAACTTTACTGCCGACTACTTCTGCATGATAAGCCGAACCCTCCTGGCTGAGTTCCCGCACCCGGTTATTAGCAAAATATCTTCTTCCCCTCTCCAGAATCGTCCTTCCAAACATATAATCCCATTTCATACTATCTGTCCTCTACTATTTGTCCGCTCGTATTGTATGCATCGTTATCTTGTCTCAAATATGTTCAGTATAACACAAACAGAAAAACTATAGTATATGAAATTCACTATTTTATCATTTTTTAGTGAACTTCTTTTATCATTTTTAATTATGACAGCCGCTGCAAATCAATTATCCGGCGATTTCATAATCCCCCTTATAAAAATGTCGGAAGACAACTCGACGATTTCCACATCAGAATACTGGCGGTCGACCCCGACCACCACTTTATACTGTACCGCAAATGCAAACAGCGATCCGACGTATGTTTTTGCAGCCAGATAAAGGTCGATTCCTTCCCGGAGCTGATTTTGGAATTTTATTAAATAATCAGTCACACACCGCGCCACATAACCAATCCCGTTTTTATGGTACATATTACCGATTTCCGGAAACTTCTTTGAATCCTGAATAATTGTTTTTGTAAACGCAATCCTCTCCGGGGTATCAAAAATTGCGAGATAACACATTCCGATTTCTATGATAGCAGATTTCAAATCATAATTGTCGATTCGGGGTTTAATACTGGTAAAATTAAAATGAAACGGAGTCTCTTTCATAACTGTCGAAAAGAGATCTTCCTTATTTTCAAAATACTGATAAAGCGTCGCCTTGGAATACCCCATCTGCTTTGCTATCATATCCATGGTAGTCCCCTCGAACCCCTTATCCCCGAACATGATAAGGGCGGCGTGGACGATTTTGCTCCTCCTGTTTTCGAACTGAGGGTGAAAATCCTCTGCCTCCGGAATCTGTAAAGCGTCAAATAAATCTCTTTTCCCATCAAAATATAAATATATTGTTGCGGGCGAGACCCCTGCAGCGTTTGCTATATCTGTGATTTTTGTTTCCCGGTATCCTTTTTCCAGAAATATTTTTTTTGCCGAGACAAGTATCCTGTCTTTTTTCCCGTTTCCCATAACCTCTCCTTGGTATAAATTTGGACAATAGAATAAATAAATATTTACTTACCAGTTTATCCTTTTATTCATAATCTGTCAATAAATACTCTGCATTTTTAGTTTTACCTGAATCCGTGAAACTCATTTAACACAAAGCCCCAATTTGTAATTACAGAGGATTCTAATTCCGGGTATGATTTTTTTAGAGATGATTACATATGTCCTGACATATGCATAAATATTATTACAGGGATATTTATTGACTGGTGTACCATTTTTTATTCTCAAAACATTAATTTTTCCAAAATACAAGCTGGTTTTAAGAAATACGGAAAAAAAATTGGCACATCAATTGCGGTATATTAGTGTATAAAAAACAAATACGGAGGAGAAAAAAATGGCAAAAATCGAAAAACATTTATGTGTAATCAATGGCGTAGTACAGAAA
>CAZGMH010000093.1:3537-8777 GCA_964526765.1 uncultured Eubacterium sp. | reverse complement strand
GTTCCGTGGTCCTGACAAACAGACAATGTATTTTTGAGAGAAAAACCGACTCCGAGCGTGTACTTGTGGCAATCAATGCAGACAGCGAACCATACTGGGCACATTTTGACGCCGGGTGCGGAAAAGCTACGGACCTGATTACCGGGCAGGAGCACGATTTCGGCGGAGGCAGCGAGCTTGCACCGTACAGCGCATACTTCTGGAAATGTGAACATTAAACCCTGAGCAGGCGGCAATAAACCGCCGCCGCAAAATAAAACATCCGCCGCCGGATAGTATTTCAGAGCTGTCACAAAAGTATGAAATTCCGGGATTGCCAGGGCAGAACACTTTCATTATTTGTGTTTTTCCAAGGTTCGAACAATCAACACCGGATTTTGTCCGCCTGTTTGGCGACACTTTTCGAGAATCTTTCGTTGCCGGACTTACGAGGCGTCTTTCGCAAAATTTCAAGGGCGCGGGGCGTTCAGCCGCTTCAATACTTCATAAAATTGCAGTCAAAAGCTGCCTGCGGCAGCGAAAAAAAACGAGGGAGTACATTCACTCGGGAAGCTGGCTTCCCGGATGAATGATTCCCTCGTTTTCCATTGCTTTGCAATGGTTTGACTGCAATTATCAAAAACCTTCCGCGGCATTTTAGAGAGCGCCCTTGTAAAAAAATCTGCGAAAGCGCCTCGTTAGACCGGCAGAAAGTTCGAGCTTGTGTCGCTGACAGTCGGAACAAAACCGGTGAGATTGTCGAACACTGGAAAGAACACAAACATGTATTCTGCCCCTGGCAATCTGGAATTTCTATTCTTTTGCTCCTACGCTTCTGAAATACTATCCGCGGCGGTCCGTCTTGTTTGCGGGGCGGTTTAATACTTTTTCTTATTGATGAAATGGTTGAGGACGCCGCCTCCTGCAATGATAATGATAGCAATGACGACGACTCTTTTTGCGGCTTCCTGGGGAAGCTGGCTTTTTGAACCAATCGACTCGGAATAAAAAGTCAGGGAATAGCTGACCTCGTGAGGTGTTCCCATCGCCGTTGTATCCGCGATAACCGGCATACTCTCATCCATACATGCAATTGGTATATCAAAGGAAGAATTTCCCCCGTCCGCATTTTCATTCAGATACTTCTCAGCGCCGACAATCATGTAATCATAATTTGAACTGCTCCATGTGAGCGTGGCATAAGCCTTTCCATCCCGGACTGTCAAAATTGTGGGGGAATTGATACTGGCTTTTCCGCTCCCTCCTGCAATATCCACTTCAATGGAATATTCCCCGTCCGCCATATCGACAGCCATAGCTTCTACCGGTTCTAACCCCGACTTCGTCTCCTCCGCAGCCGCCGCATCAGAAGATGATTCTCCCTCATCTTCCTCTGATTTATTTTTTTCCCAGGCCTCCACGGCATCCTCTATCATATCATAGTCCGGCAGCTCCACCAGCAAGGCTTCCTCCGGCAAAGTCGACGCGTCAAATAAGAGAACACGATCATACCACTTTTCCTTTTTTTTGCTGAAAGCCGCACAATAAATCCCTTTATCCAAGGCTTCCACCGGAATCGTATAGGTGTACTGTCCATTTTCATTTTCCACAAAACCGATATAGGATGATTCATCGCTGGCAGCGGCTTCATTTCCGGTCCCCATGAACAGACACAGATACCCCTTTCCGCTCAACGTAAGTACCGCCTGCATTTCATCCCCCTCCACCGTGAGCTGCGCATCCACAACCCGAAACATCGAGGAGCTTGCCTCCACTTCAATCGAATATGTACCATCCGCTATATCTCTTCCATAGACGGGAAGCATACCGTACTTTCCTGTTTCTACGGGAGACGCCTTATCCGCATCCGTGGCAACCTGGCTGTAATCCACTGCCTCCGCCCCCGCGCGCACCGGGAAAATCATGGCTGTCAAAAGAAAAACAGCCAGCACAAATATATTGATATTGAAACATTTTCTCATAACCGATACCTTTCCGTCCCTCTTCTTTTCATTTCGCTTAAAATATATCACACCCATTTTTTCATGTAAAGCAAAGCAAAAAGCTTCCATATTTTTTTCATATTTTGTTCCAAAATCCAAAAATAATCCCAAAAATGCATTTTCTATTCCATTGAAAATCCCCTATGTGCATAGTATAATTTGAAAAGATTTGTCTATGACAATACAGGCAAAAACATTTACAAGGAGAATGTATTATGAGCGGAATTTTATACGGTGTGGGCGTCGGCCCGGGGGACCCGGAACTTATGACATTAAAAGCTGTGCGGTTGATTCGGGAAAACAGAATCATTGCCGTTCCCGGTGAGGATGTCAGGGCTGCGGCTGCATATCAGATTGCTGTGCAGGCTGTCCCGGAGATAGAGCAAAAAGAACTGCTCCCCATTTATATGCCAATGACCCACGATCGGGAAAAAATGCGGCAATGCCATGAAAAGGGAGCTGCCAAAATAGAGGAATATCTGCAAAATGGCATGAATGTCGTTTTTTTAACCCTGGGCGATCCAACCATCTACTCAACCTTTTCTTATTTGCAGAGAATTGTGGAAAGCCACGGATACCGCACGCAGCTAATCAGTGGCATCACATCCTTCTGCGCAGCGGCAGCGCGGGTAAATATCCCCCTTGTGGAATGGCATGAACCGTTACATATCATCCCCGCTGTCCACCGGCTTGAGACCAGGTTAGAGCAGCCCGGAAACTATGTGCTGATGAAATCCGGCAAAAAAATGAACCAGGTAAAATCCATTTTATCAGAAAGCGGGCGCGACGTTTTCATGGTCGAAAACTGCGGAATGAAAAATGAAAATATTTATAAAGGGACAGCCGAAATCCCGGATGATGCGGGATATTATTCCCTGATCATCGCAAAGGAGAACTCTGTGGCAGAATGATAGAATTAAAAAATCTCACAAAAAAATTTGACGATTTTACCGCTGTGGATTCTATAAATCTGAAAATTGAAACAGGAGAATTTTTCGGACTGCTCGGGCCAAACGGAGCAGGTAAGACAACGACAATCGGAATGTTGTCGACGCTGCTTCTTCCGACAGGCGGGGAGATATTCATTGACGGACAGGCATTAAACCGGCAAAGACCGGATATGAAACGAAAAATCAGCGTTATCACACAGGAATACTCCATGCGGCAGGATATGGACATGGACGAAATTATGGAATATCAGGGAAGGCTGTATTTTATGCCGTTAAAGCAGATCCGCTCCCGCACGGAGGAATTGCTGGATTTCTGCGGACTGATTGATTTCCGCAAACGAAGCGTCCGCAAATTATCCGGGGGAATGAAACGAAAACTGATGGTCTGCCGGGCTCTGCTCACCGAACCGGAAATTCTGCTTCTCGATGAGCCGACCGCGGGCATGGACGCCCTCTCCCGAAGGCAAATGTGGAATCTGCTCCGGCAGTTAAATGAACAAAACCTGACAATCCTGCTCACCACACACTACATAGAAGAAGCCCAATCCCTGTGCAGCCGCGTGGCATTGATGAACAGCGGAAAGCTGGAAAAAATTGATACCCCGGCAGGCTTAATCGACCAGCTTGGAGCCTATGCAGTAGATGAGACGACCCACGATGGAATCAAAAGCCATTACTTCCGTCAGAGAGAACAGGCCATTGCATATCTCAGCAAAATCAAAGGGCAGTCCGCGTTGAGAGATACCACGCTGGAGGATGTGTTTGTGGAACATGTGGGCAGACATCTGACACAAAAATAAACATTATCGGCAGTAATTCATAATCGGCATACCGCAATGATTAGAAAATTTGGAGTTTTTTATGGGAATACTTACTGTTTTATGGGAAAAATGGACGGAATTTAAAAGAGATTTTTATAAGATTACATTGGCGGCAATGATTGCTCCGCTGATGTATCTCGTCGTATTTGGTCTGGGAATACAGACAACCTCACACGGCGAGCCATACTTAAATTTCCTGATTCCCGGTGTTGTAGCATTGACCACGATGAATGGCAGCTTTAATGCCATCGCACAGAATTTGAACGTACAAAGACTTTATGAAAAAGCTTTTGATCAGGTCATGATCTCGCCCACTCCGCTCTGGCAGTTTATTGTGGGACAAATTCTGGGCGGCAGCCTCCGGGGATTGTACGCCGGCTGTGTCATTCTTCTGCTCACCCTGCCAATCAAAACCGGATTAATCTTTAACGGCCTTTCATTTTTAATCATGCTTTTGAACGGCGCCGTTTTTTCCGCAATTGGCGTTGTAATTTCTTTTCTCGCCAAAAACCATGCCGATGTGCCAAGGTTCTCCAATTATATTATTATGCCGATGGCATACTTATGTAATACCTTCTTTTCCACGGATAAAATGCCAAGGGGACTTCGGGGGTTCGTCTCTGCGCTTCCACTGTCACAGGCAAGCGCCATGCTGCGCAGTATCGGAGCCGGTGAAGGCGCCGGGCTTCGGGGAATTTTGATTCTTGGTGTTTATCTCGCCGTATTTGCAGCAATTGCATTCGGTTTTATTTATAAAAAGAAAAATCTGTAACAGAAAATGGCTCTGCAGTCCGCATGGCTGTTTCTATGCCCAGAATTTCCACGCTGCCAGCCGTTCTCCCTCATATTCCACTTTCAGAGAGAAAAAGTCGTCGCTGCCGTTTAGACGTTCCAGGAATAATTTATCCCCTTCCCACAGCTTCAGATTCAGGATTTCTTCTTTCGATACCCACTCCAATGTACCCTCAGAACACTCGCCGATGGTTCCTTCATACTCTGTCGCCGTAAACAAATGCATATACTCTGTTTCCCATTCGTCAGACACGAAGGTTACAATCCCCCGGAATTTATAAGCAGTCAATGTCAATCCGGTTTCTTCCTTTACTTCCCGCAGCATACATTCTTCCGGGCTCTCTCCGTCTTCAAATTTTCCGCCCACCCCCAGCCACTTATCATGGCTCTGGTCATGTTCTTTTTTGGTACGGTGCAGCATCAGATAAGCATCGTTTTTTTCTATATAACATAAAGTAGTCAACCGCATATGCCGCCTCCTGCATAAATTTATTCTTTATCATAACACAAATGCCCTTTTCTTTCCAGCAAAGCAGTTTTTTACAGATACTTTTATGACAGCTTTTTGCAGACACTTTTCGGACGGCTTCTACGGCAGTTTACAGCAGCTTTTGCAATGCCTCTTGACAATTTGTTCTTCATTCGCTAGCATAAAAAGCATCATGTGTCAGCATACCGGAAATTTCCAGTATGAA
>CAZGMH010000093.1:0-3437 GCA_964526765.1 uncultured Eubacterium sp. | reverse complement strand
TATGAACAGTCAAAAGACAAACAGGAGGTCCCCATGACAAATGCTCTCGTTATCCTGTGCGGCGGTCTGAGTACCCGCATGGGAAGTGATAAAGCCTTTCTCCCCTTTGGAGAGACAACTTTACTGAAATACCAGGTCGAACGCTTCCGCCCCTGTTTTTCCAAAATCTATGTGTCAGTTCCCAGACAGAGCGAACGGCCAATTGACTACACCGGACATTGCGGCTGCCCGGTCATTGAAGATGTCTATTCGCAGTTGGGACCTATGGGCGGATTATATAGCTGTCTGAGCGCTGCCCCGGAGGATATACTTTTTTTCGCCCCGGTAGATGCTCCCTTTACCAGTCCCGCACTGGCATTAGAAATGTGCAGGGAATTGGAAACCCGCAAAGCGCCGGAAACCCGCGAAGCATTAGAAATGTGCGAAGCATTGGAAACCTGCATGGCATTGGATTCAAAATCCGCAGACCGGCATTCCTCCGAATCCGGTCCGGAAAAATATGCCTGCACGATTCAAAATCCGGGAGGACGCATTCAACCTCTGTTCGCCGCCTACACGAAGGGCTGTCTGCCTGTATTGGAAGAGCTGATTCAAAAAAAGAATTACAAATTGAGGCTTCTGCTGAACCCGGACAGAACCATTGTACTGGACCGTTTTCTTTCACCGGAACAATTTTTCAATATGAATGACCCGCAATCCTATTATTACGCATTGCAAAAGCTGGCGCAGAAAATACCCGGTGCATTCCCTGCAGGTTTTTCCGCCCGCACCACACCGGACAAATCCCGGATTCCTGTACTGTCCTTCACTGCAAAATCCGGAACCGGAAAGACCACTTACCTGGAAAAGCTTATTCCCCTTCTCAAAAAAGAGGGCTTACGAATCGCCGTAATCAAGCACGATGCCCACGGATTTCAGATGGACAAACCGGGCAAAGACAGCTACCGCATGACCAAAGCCGGAGCGGACCATATGATTCTTACTTCCGAAGATCAGACCGCGGCGATTTTTACGCACCCTGCCCAAAACCCCGACTTAGAACAGCTTCTCGCAAAAATTGAAAATGTGGATTTCATCATTACAGAGGGCTACAAGCTTGGAAATCAGAAAAAAATACAATTGCTCAGGAAAGGATATAACGAAACACCCGTAGGAAATCGGGAAAATGTCGTCGCATATATTACGGACTTTCCCTTTGACGCTAAGGTTCCTGTCTTTGATCTGAACAAACCGGAAAATCTGCTTCCGTTCCTGAAAGACTTTATAAAACAACAAAAAACGCAGATTTGATAATAACATCGGGCAGAACACGGATAACATGTTCTGCCCGATATGTACTGCATAAGTTTTTTATTTCATCAGAAATTGCTTCGCAACCCCTGATATAGAAAATCAATTTTATTTGCAGGCTTCGCCGAGCAATTTGCCGGCTTCAACGCAGTGCGCCTCATCATCTCCTGCTGGAGCTTCATTCGCAATTACGCCGTCCATATCGATCATTTCAGCGCCGGCGCCGGTCATCTGCTCTACCCAGTTGCGCATCCATTCGCCGTCACCCCATCCATAAGAACCGAACAGCAGGATTTTCTTTCCTGATATGAGAGACAGCAATTCCTCCACAAAAGGCTCTACGGTGGACTCTTCCAACTGTTCCACACCCATAGACGGGCAGCCCAGGGCAAACACACTATCCTCAGCCAACGCCGCAGGAGTAATCTCCTCAATCGGCACTAACTGTGCCTGAGCGCCTGCTTCAGCCACGCCTTTTGCGATGGACTCTGCCATCAATGCGGTATTCCCTGTTCCTGTCCAGTAAACAATCTTAACTTCAGCCATTTTTTGTTCTCCTTTTTCACTAAAAAAATATTTTTAACATGCGATTTCCCACACACGTTTTCCGGAAAAAAATTCCATTACTGCGGCTTCTTTTGCCTCATCATACGCATCAAAAACCTTTTTTGCGCGTTCCACGTCCGAATAAACTTTCCAGTAACCGGTATAGTAACAATTCTTTCCACCGTGGATAATGAATCCCTTGACATCTTCCAGAGGATAACCGAGAAAAATTCCCATTTCATGCGGATAGCTTACCGCGCGGTTATAAAAATAAGAAATTCGTTCTCCCAGATGATTCAAATATGATTCTATTGAATTTCCATGATATCCGAACTGCTGCAAAAACCCGGCAATCTGCGGTTTTTCCAGATAAGCCTTCAACTGTTTCTCCCGATAAACCAGCACAACGTCCCGCATTGCCCCTCTGCAAATACAGCAAACTTTAATGTTTGTCTGGGAAAAAAGCGAAAACACCATTTTTGTATATGCGCTGGGAACGGTAAACATACAGGACATTTTCACGTTCTTTAAGACCGGAGCGCTTTGCAGGATAACCTGCATCTGAAGATTCTCCGCTTCCTTTGCACTCGATAAATGCATCAGCGCTGCTTTTGTTGGCATACGTTATATCCTCCCTGCTTATGCATACTGCTCCAGAATCCCGATCAGTGCGCTTGCACTGCTGCTGTGGGAGCGTTCTACGATAGTATTCCTGCGCTCTGCCTCGGATACCGCACAATGCACCATTTTATGCGACGCCGTCGATGTAAACAAAATCAATAAATCCGGACATCCAATCTTATTTCTTAAGTCCGTTTTCATCTTTGTAAACACTTTTGCCTTACAGTTATATTTTTTGCAGATTTCCTTATACTGTGTCTCCATTCTCTCATGCCCGCCGATAATTACGATACTCATCCTTTTACCTCCAAGAGGTTAGATATTTCTAACCTATAGTCAAAAAAAATAATACTTTCCAGATAGGAATTGTGTTTCCGTTAAGGTTAGTTTAATTTAACTTTTAGTATTTGTCAATAACTGTAATTGATATTTTTTCTCATTAATCAAATAACTGACAAACAGTAGTGCCGCAGCCGGAGGAACACCCGGTTACGGCACACTTTATCGCAATTTCACCACGATTACCCTATTCTTTTCTCAGATAGCGCCCTGACTTCCCGCCGTCCTTTTCCACCAGCATAATATCAGAAATCACCATGCCCCTGTCCACCGCCTTGCACATGTCATATATGGTCAGCAGCGCGGCGGATACCGCGTTCAGCGCCTCCATCTCGATTCCGGTCTTTCCGGTAGTACGGACAGAAGCAATCGCTTCAATCTGGGAAAGCTCCGGGTAGAGTTCAAACCGGATATCTACACCGGTGAGCAAAAGGGGGTGGCACATTGGAATCGTCTCCCATGTTTTTTTCGCAGCCATAATTCCGGCAACCTGAGCCACAGCCAGCACATCTCCCTTTTTTATCTTTCCATCCGTAATCATGCGAAACGTCCCGTCCTCCATACGGATTTTTCCCGAAGCAACTCCGATTCTCTGTGTATCTGCTTTTTCAGACACATCCACCATTTTTGCCCTTCCCTGC
>CAZGMH010000092.1:0-8855 GCA_964526765.1 uncultured Eubacterium sp. | reverse complement strand
GCTTCCATATTGCAAAAAGCGCTGCGACACGTCGCCACTTCGTATCACAGCGCTTTTTGTATGAAACCATTTTTATGAAACTGTTTTTATGAAACTGTTTTTATGAAACTGTTTTTAGAATCTGTTTTAATTAATCTGTTTTAATTAATCTTCCATCCCGTCGATATAGTCGGCAATCGCTTCACCAGCCATACGTCCGGAGTTTACTGCCCATCCCATTGAATTGCCGGGAAGAGTAAAGTTATAGCTGTCGCCATACAGTGTATTTGAATCGTTGCCCGCACTGTACAGACCCGGAATTACATTATCATTCTCATCCATAACCTCACAGTATTTATTGACTCTTACACCGCCGATCGTACCGTATGCAGCCACATAGAACTTTCCAACTCTGTATTTGCCTTTTCCGGTAATCGGATGAAGGAATTTCGGGTTTTTGTTAAACTGGCTGTCATATCCGCAGTCACACATATCATTGTAATCGTCAATCGTCTCTTCCAGCTTCTCCGGATCGATACCGAGTTTTTCTGCCAGTTCTTCGATGGACTCTGCTTCAATATATCCGTCATAACCCTCTGCCACTGCGCGGTCAAACTCAGGATCAACCGCAAGGAACGCATCTTCCGGATGAACGATATCAAAGATATCCGGACCATTCTTTTTATAATATTTCAGAATTCCATCGTCCATAATGCAGTATGCATAGTTGCCCGGCTGAATATCAATCGCATTGCCTGTAAATGTTGTATTTCCCATACGGTCCTCGTTCATAAAACGGTCGCCCCTCTGGTTGATCAACAGGTTCGGCTGACGCAGGACCGCATCCAGCAGGAACCAGTTCAGGTTATCCTTTAACTGATAAATCTTCTCCACATTTGCGCCGAATCTCTGGGCTCCGGCTTCCCACATCATGTTCAGCCCGTCGCCGTTTGCCCCCGGAACATTGAACGGGAAATAGTCTTCCCATAATTTATAGCCGAAAAATTCTTTGATCATTTCCGCGTTCGTGCCGAATCCGCCTGTCGCAACGACAACCGCCTTTGCCCGCGCCTCGATTTCTTCACCGTCTTTATCCGTCGCGATAACGCCGACAGCTTTTCCGTCTTCCATGATAATCTTCTTAACCGGTGTTTCCAGATAAATTTCAGAACCAAGCTCTTTTGCCTTTTCCGTCAGGATCCGCACCATCGGACCTGCCGCGCGCGGGCCAATCACACCATTTTCCGGCTTTACGATATGCCAGGTTGCCGCTGATTCGGCAAAGTACCGGAATGCCCCGGCAAACTCAACGCCCATATCCTCTAACCATTCAATCGTATCCGCTGATTTTTCAAAATAGGTCTGAACCACATCCGCATCTACATTATAATGGGTATATTTCATGTGCATATCGTATGCTTCATCTTTTGTAATCTCATTGAAATCCCTCTTCTGAATCTTAGTTCCGATTCCCAGAGGTCCCATACCCATATTGGCAGCCCCTCCGGTTGTATTTGATTTTTCAAATACAATCGAATTTAAACCATTCTCACCTGCCGTTACTGCCGCTGAAAGCCCCGCCGGACCCGCTGCCACTACAATTACATCCGTCTCCATTTTTTTCATTGTGAATACCTCCTGTTATATATTTATAATTTTTTAAAACTAGTGCCTCTTCTTAAATTTGCCGCATTTTGTCAGACGGGTCGGCAGCTTCGGTACACGCCCTGCCGTCTGAATAATTGCGTCGTTGTCACACACAGAAATACATTTTCCGCACTTTGTACATTCAAATTCATCAATCATATGGATAAACCCGGCTTTACCCTCGATAGCGCCCGCCGGACATGCATCCGCACATTCCCCGCATCCCTGGCACTCATTCGGGTCAATGTAAATACTCATAAAGGCGGAACATACATTATTGGCACATTTTTTCTTTTTAATATGATCCTCATATTCGGATGCAAAATATTTCAGTGTTCCCAGCGAAAAATCGGATGCCGTCTGCCCCATGCTGCACGGAGTGGAAAATACCATCGCTTCGCCAATCTCAGCAATCATATCCGGAAATTCCTTCTTTCCCTGGCCTGCCGTAATTTCCTTCGTCATCGTATGAAGCTGAACCAGCCCCTCCCGGCAGAAGGTACACTTTCCGCAGCTATGCTTACGTTCTTCCAGTAATACCTGCTCCGCCTCATGAATCATGCAGCATTTGGAGCCATATACGGTAATGACGCCATTTCCAATCTGGGTATTCTCCTCAATCACCATGTCCAAAGCAGACATATCATACAGCTTTGTTCCAATTGCCACCGCTTTCGCGTCCGCCCCGCCGACCAGTTCAGAAACCTTTGTCCCATAGGAAACCTTTATCAGTTCCCCGGTTTTTCCCTCCCGGCAGACTGCCATATAGGTACAGGGCTCATAACATTCGTCAAAAATATCTGCCAGGGCAGCCATCGTCTCGATATGATGAAATGCGCTGCCGCGGCTTTCCCTGCAGTTTATAATACCTGTTTTTATCCGGATGCCGTAGCCCGCCGCTTTCTCCTGAAGCTCCTCTGCCAGCTTTTCCTCTGTCTCCGGGATATTCAGATACATTTCTTCGGCACATACTGCAATAGCGGCAATGGACATTCCCTCCATCACTTTATCGGGGTTTTCCCTTAAAATGGCGAGAAGCGCCCCGTTCCTGTCTGCATTGTTCAGTCCTGCCACCACGCGGATCGGGTTTATCTGAAATTCCCTCTCTTCATTGACAAGCTTCCATTTTTCCGCAACCGGCGTCCTGTCAACGCCAAATTCCAACAAACCGGACGCTGCAGTTTTTTCCATCACTTCTTCCAGACTCATATTTCTCGCATTTTCCAAAGCACTCATCTGTCTACGCCTCCTTCTGATTGGAATACTGTGTCCACAATCTTGACGGATGAATCTGAAGCCTCAGATCACATTGCAGGCACCGGCTGGCCTCGCCGCAAATGTCACTGTCACAGATCCCATAGTCAACCATATTGAAATTATCTTTCCTCTCGTTTGCGGGAATGACCTTTGTTCCTTTTCTCTCCTGATAACCAAAGCCTTCCGTACATCCGATATGGGCCTGCGCATTCTGCTTGGGCGCCAGTATTTCGCTGATGTCTCCGTCGCCGCCCAGATACCTGTCAATTTCAATTGCCGCATCCCTGCCGGACGCACATGCCTGAATGACAGATTTTGTTCCATACACCACATCCCCCGCTGCAAAAACACCTTCCGTTTCGGTTGCCAGGGATTTTTCCTTTACTGCGATACTATTTGCCCTTCCCAGGGTCAGGCCTGCCTCTTCCGTAATATCCGGGCGCTGTCCGGTTGCAAAAATAACCGTATCTGCATCAATATGATGCTCGCTTCCTTCCTCTTTCTCAATGATGGCCCTTCTGTTCTCATCAAAGGTAAAGGATTTCACATTCATAAAATCCACACCGGTCACAGTATCCGTACCCGTGATCCGCTCGAAGGTCTGGGCCGGATGTACAAAAATTCCTTCCTCCTGCGCCTGTTCGATTTCCTCGTCGTCGGCAGTCATTACATCCCTTGCCTCCAGACATGCCAGATGGATTTCCTCTGCGCCGAGACGTTTCGCGGTTCTCGCGCAGTCAAAGGCTACGTTTCCGCCGCCCAGTACGATTATATGTTTCCCCATCCCGGTCTCTTTTCCCATGCTGGCGTTTCTCAGAAAGTCTATGTTTAAAAGAACGCCCGGCAGGCCGCTTCCCTCCATCGGGAGACGGACGCCCTTGTGGGAACCGATGGCCATCAGCACCGCATCATATTCCTTTAACAAGTCCAGGGGCTTTTCCACTCTCGCATTTGTCTCGAACGTCACACCCTGTTCTTCGATTACCTTTGCCTCCCCGGCAACAATATCCCGCGGCAGACGGTAAGACGGGATTCCATATGCCATCATTCCCCCGACTGTCGGAAGCGCCTCCTTCACAACTACCGCGTGACCCTGTTTTCTCAGGTAGTAAGCCGCCGTCAGGCCGGACGGGCCTCCGCCCACGACGCATACTCTCTTTCCTGTATCCGGAAGCTGTTTTCCTTTTCCCTTCCAGTAAAAACCGGTATCCTGCCCTGCCGCATAGCGCTTGATATTGCGGATGGACATTGCCTCATTGACCTCCCGGCGCTTACACTCCAGCTCGCAGACATGGGTGCATATATGTCCAAGGACATTCGGAAACGGTACTTTTTCACGGATAACTGCCGCCGCCGCATCATAATTTCCTTCCTTCACAAAACGGATATACCGGGGCACATCTGTGTGGGCGGGACACGCGGTGCGGCACGGAACCAGCGCTTCGTCTTTTTTCAGATTTGTTGTCAAAAGCTGAAGTTTATCGCGGATCGATCCTGTCGGACAGACTTCCGCACAGGCGGTACAGAACCGGCAGTCCGCATCTTTCAATAGCTTATTATGAAGTGTTCCGACATAAGTTTCAAGTTCTTTCTTATTATACTGCAATACGCCGACGCCTCTTAAGTCATTGCAGGCGCGTACGCAGCGTCCGCAGAGCACGCAGCGGTTCATGTCATGGATCAGAAGGGGGTTTCCCTCCTCCATTTTGATACCTTTGCTGCGGGTGCGCATACGCGCATTGTTGGCGCCGATATACTGAATCAATGTCTGCAATTCACAGTTACCATACTTCGGACAGGTGGAACAATCCTCGGGATGTCCTGCCAGCAGCAATTCCAGCGCAAGGGTGCGCAGCCTGTTGATCCGTTCACTTGCAGTATGTACTTCCATTCCGTCTTTTACCCGCAATGTGCAGGATGGCGTCACGCCCTCCTGACCTTCCACCTCCACAATGCACATGCGGCAGGAACCATTTTCCGGCAAATCCGGATGATGGCACAGGTGCGGAATATAAATCCCCGCCTCCAGAGCGCACTCTAATACATTTTTATTGTCCGGCGCCTCTAAGCGGACCCCGTCAATCGTAATAACTGCCATGTCTCCTTTTTTCTCCTTTCATAACCGCCGGCATTTACTTTTTGCCCTCCCCTCCGGGCGATTCCATAAACACCGGCATCGCTTTTCAACAATTGTCGATATTGTCAATACATGTTTGACAGTAAAAAAACTTTTGTGTTACACTGTTAATATTATAACATAGGGCGAAAAAAAAGGCTTCAAACAGGAGTTGAAAATCACATAGCTATTCCGTTTTATTTTCAACATTTGTCGAATCAGGAGGATGCGTATGGTCAGATTAGATTATATCATGGAGTGCATAGAACGCACTTATCCGGTCACTATTTCCCGGAAGCATTTCACAGACCGTTTGGTAAACCGGGTAGATTTTCTCGGGACAGATATCATTCCCGATACAGATACGCTCTATATCTGTACGGAAGATTCCATTTTGAAATGCGGTCAAATACAGAATTTATTAAACGCTGCGGAAGAATCACTTCTCATTTTAAGCGGCTGTGACGACAATTTTACTTTTCCTGTTATCCAAATAAGCGAAATGCCCGATTCACATGACCTTTTTCTGTGCATAAACGAAAAATTGAAATTTGAGTCCCGGCTGCAGCAGGAAATCAACACGCTCTACCGGCTGTTATATAAAGGGCGCGGTCTGGACGACCTGGTGAAACAGGCGGAGCTTTTTCTGCACCGCGCGATTTCCGTATTGGACGCCAGTTACAGTATGATTGCCGTATCCCCAATGATGCGCCGGCTTCCCTTCGGGCTGGACACCAGGGAAGAAGGCATTTTTCTCAGTGTCCAGGAGGTGGAAAGCCTGCGCAGATTACAGATTGAAAATCAGATCTACAACACCAATCAGGCTTTTTTTGTCAAGACGGAGGATCACCCTGACACGAACTGGATTTTCTGTTCCATCCGCATCCAGCATGTAATGTCCGGTTATGTGGCTGTCTGCCTGCCCGGGCAGGCAGAGGCGGATGAACATGAACTGCGCCTGACCACCGCAGTCGCGGATATCTGCGCGATTGAAATGCAGAAGTACGATTTCTTTGTGCAGCGCACCGGACTGCAGTATGAAACCTTCCTCACGGAACTGATCGAGGGACGTTTCAGCGACGTTAATATGATCGAGTCCCGGCTGCGCCTGCTGAACCGGCGCTTCGGAAAATTTTTCTGCCTGGCAATTTTATACTGCCTGGAACCGCACAACAGCGACCTTTTCAACAAACAGCAGATGGCGGCTCTGCGCCATGTATACCCGAACTGCATGTCTGTTGTTTATAAAAATAATATTGTTCTTGTCATTAATCAGGATACGCCCGTGCAGTTAACGGAAACTCTGACTGCGCCCTTAGAGCAGTTTGCCCGCCGCAATCATCTGAAGGTAAGCTTAAGCCAGCCTTTTGCAGACGTCCTGAAGATCAAAACCTTCTATAACCAGGCGCTGCACACACTGGAACTGTCCGATATCAGCCTGCCGGAACAATATCTGTATTACAGCACAGATACTCTCCCGCAATATTTATTCTCAAACTGTGATTATCAGGGATTGGAAAACGGGATACATTACCACATCTTTCAGCTTCAGGATTATGACAGGGATTATCACACCGACTTTATCGGAACGCTGCGCGCTTACCTGAACAATGACAGAAACGCCGCCAAAACCGCGGAATTTCTTCACATACACCGAAGCACGTTTTTTTACCGCATAAAAAAAATAGAAGAGCTGCTGGATATCTCTATCTCAGACAGTCATCTTCTATTCCTTTATGAACTTTCCTTTAAAATATGGGATTATCTATGCAGTTAATTCCATTCCAGTAATTTCGACACCCGAAGAAGCGTCAATCTGTTTCTCACATAAGGACTGCACTGCAGGGTCAGATCGGCCAAATCATCCGATAGCCCGATTTGATCCATGCGGGCAGGGCATCCCGCCTCTCTCAGCTTCCGGATAATATCATCCATATCCGGCAGGTCTTTCACCAGCCCTTCAATCTCCGGCAGCAGTTCTTCCAGTTTTTCCAAATCGATATCCTCCAACGGATTCGGCGTGTTCTCCGCCAGCGTTCCATCCAGCAGGCCTTTCTCTCCGAAGGTCCTCTCCAAAAGTCCCATTTCAAGTCCTTTCGCCGATTCGGATTTCACACGCACCCGGTGATGACGGATTGCCCGCGCCAGCTGCTTATAATAATCTATGACAAGAACCAGGCCAACGCCGACTTTTTCCCCATGAAGAGCATCTAACCCCGGCGCCAGCACCTCCATATCCCATATGTGGGACACCATATGCTCCGCGCCGGACACAGGTCTTGGATTACCTGCCATCTGCATCGTAAGCCCGGACAAAATCAAAGCGTACATCAGCTTTTCCATCGCCTCCGCGTCACCCTCCCTGATTTCATCCAAAACGCGGTCCACATCCTTTAGCGCGCGTTCTTCCATCCCGCAGATTTCCTCGCAGATATATTCTCCCGTTATGAGGTTTGAAACCTTCCAATCCAAAAGCGCCGTATACTTGCCAAGCATATCCCCCACTCCGGCTGCGGTCAGACGGGAAGGCGCTTTTGCAAAAATATCTGTATCTGCCAGAATCCATGTCGGGGAAGCCGCCGGGATTGTCTTTTTCAGTCCGTCCCAGGTCAACGCTGCAACATTTGCCGCAAATCCGTCTGCACTGGCCGCCGTCGGCACCGACACGAACGGAATGTCATACTCCGTCGCCGCATACCGGGTCAGATCATGTATGGTACCGCTTCCAATTGCAACCAGTACGTCCACCGACACACTGCTTAACCCCCTGTCGCAATAATCAAGCTGCTTCATTACTTTGCCAACGCCCCTGTTATCCGCCTGCAGCCCCTTTGGATTTAACTCGATAACCGGATAATCCTTAAATTCTTCTTCTAAAAATGGTTCCGCCGCCGCCCTCGTATTACTGTCGCAAATGAACACCGGGTTCTGATAATTTTCCAAAATATCCATCAATCTGGAAACTGCCCCGGATTCAATGTAAATTTCTTCCACATTGATCTCATGCTCTCTACCGCAGGCGCACGGCTTTTTCAACTGACCAAGGTCTATGTCCATCTATACTCTCCTTCTATTTATTCTCCACCTGTTTTACGCTACATTATCTTTTCAAAAACAAGCCTGCTTTTTTTAGTATATTTGCAGTTAATTTGATAGTCAATCCCTTTTTAAAATTTCGCTTTATATTTCATAATTTTTTTATTTTTTATTCACTTAATGACACACACTGGAAGGGTATTCCCAATTCCTTTAAATATTCCATTTCCCGCTCCTGACAGGTAAACAAAAAAATCTGCCGTTTCTGTCTGCCAATCCAGGTCAAAGCCTCCTTTAAGCGCCTCCCGTCATACATGGAAAACACTTCATCCATCAGGATGGGAAGCGTTTCTTCCTGCTCTAAAAACTGACCCGCCGCCATCCGAAAAGCAAAATACGCCTGCTGCATTGTCCCCACGCTGAACGCTTCCACACTGCGAACCCTGTATTCTTCGGCAATCCGGGGCTCATATTTTTCAGAGAGCATCACCTCTCCCCATTGCCCGCCTGTAATCTGGCTGAATATTTCCGCCACACGTTTATTCAGACGGGATGCCCCGCTTTGCTCCATCTCTGCTGCCAGGGACTGTAATGTCTCCTCCGCCAGAGCGACCGCTTCCAACTCCCTGCTTCGCACACCGTTTTTTTCGGATATCTGGATCACTTCGCTCCGGGCATCCAGATTATTTCTCAATTCCAGCTCATTTTCCTGCAATTCTTCCTCCAAAACGGACAGAACCGCCCGACGCTTTGCCATCTCTGCCTGAAAACCGGCGTTTTCCTCTATAACAGCGTCCGTTTCCTCTGCTCTGTTCCTCTG
>CAZGMH010000091.1:492-8930 GCA_964526765.1 uncultured Eubacterium sp. | reverse complement strand
CGGATTACTTTCGGAATATCCAAATTACGCCGCCCCTATACATTGGCACGACGATATAGAATTCATTGCTGTTTTATCGGGCGAAATGCAATATAATGTAAACGGCGAGATTATGACGCTGAAAGAAAAAGAAGGAATCCTTGTAAATTCAAGACAGCTTCATTTTGGTTTTTCGGACGAGCGCAAAGAATGTAGTTTTATTTGCGTTCTGCTGCATCCTCTGATGCTGTGTGCGAATGCTGCTTACGAGCGGGATTTTATCTTGCCGGTATTACACAACCGAAATGCAGCATTTGTCAAATTAAATGTCAATATTCCGTGGCAAAGGGAGATATACAAAAATATTCAAACAATGTATGCCGTAAAAGAGGAGAAATTGGCTCCGATTAAAGTACAAAACCTGTTTCTTAGCATATGGATCTGTCTTTACGAAAATATTGCTCCCGAACAACGCCTGAAAGTACAGAATACTGACCTTTCTATACTAAAGAATATGATTGGGTTTATTCAGCAAAATTACAATGTAAAAATTTCACTTTCCGATATTGCAGCTTCAGGAGCTGTCGGCCAGAGCAAGTGCTGCAAGCTGTTTACAAAATACATAGGAGAAACGCCGAATGTATATCTGACGCAGTACCGGCTTGACAAAAGCACGGAACTTCTGAAAACTATGGACATGACCGTGACCGAGATTGCCGAAGCAGTGGGCTTTAGCGGCAGCAGCTACTATGCCGAGGCCTTTCGGAAGTGGTGCGGAAAGAGTCCGTCGGAGTATCGAAAGAACGGTGCAGCTGAAAAGCTGCTGATGGTTTCCTAATATCTGATCTGCCCGGCGCCCGACAATGACGCAGGGTCCTTCTTTTGCCACGGTTTCTATAATTTCTCTTTGCGCCTGGTCCGCCAGCTTTTCAAAGGCTCTGTATGGGAAAAAGCAGGTTCTGTATCGGCAGAATCCCCCGGGTATTCGGGTTCGGAGCGGGTGAGCATCTTTTTCGTGTGGATAATCACGGCGGCGGAAGCGAAGAAGGTCAAAATATCTGCCGCCGGCATGAAGTATAAAATGCCGTCCAGTCCCCAGAAGACCGGAAGAAGCAGGGGAAGCCCGACGCCAAATACGATCTCGCGCATTATGGATAACAGGGTGGATTCTTTTGCTTTTCCCAGCGACTGCAGGAAGATAAAGGTTCCTTTGTTCACGCAGGAGAGCATTAGCAGGCAGAGGAAGATGCGGATACAGCGCACGGCAGCCATAGACAGTACGATCGAAATCTGGGAGAGAAAGCTTGTGATGCCAAGCGGAAGGATTCTCTTCATCAGATTAGGACGAAAGAAAAAGCTGTCGCGGCTGATTTTGACGGCTTTCATTTTAAAAAGGTAAATAAGAGACATGACAGCGGCGACGATCTGCCCGAAAATCGTTGTCACAGCCGCGCCCATCATACCCCATTTGAAAACGAAGATACAGATAGGGTCAAAAATAATATTCAGTATCGCGCCGGTAAGCAAAGTCACCATTGCAAAGCCGGGGCTTCCGTCTGAGCGGATAATCGGATTCATTGCCTGACCGAACATATAAAAAGGAACGCCAAGTGTGATCCAGAAAAAGTATTCCTTAGAGAGCCGGAAGGTTTCCTCATTTACCCTTGCGCCGAACATGGTGAGGATCTGCTCCTGAAAAAGCAGGAAAACCGCCATAAGAATGATTCCAATAGCCACGACGGATAAGACCGAGCTGCCGATTCCCCGGTGGGCGTTATCGTTTTCCTTTGCCCCGAGGCTGATGCTGACAAAGGTACAGCAGCCGTCGCCGATCATCATAGCGATGGACAGCGCCGCGACCAGCAGGGAAACGATGCAGGGAATGGTATATTTTCGCATAAGCCTTCCCAGGTTTTGCGTTACAAGAAAATCGTTTGTTTGTGTTTTGTTCATCTGATAATCTCCTTTTTAATCGGGAAAACGTCAGCACTTTTCCACCGGGCATGCCAGACGGATGCAGAAATAAAACAAAAAAGTGAGGGAACTGTGATAAAAATGTGTAAATTTCGCGAACTTTTTCGTTATAAAACGTTGACGTGAAAATTGGGCGAGCCTAAAATAAGGATATCATAAATGAAAGGAGAATAAATTATGAAAGGCAATACAATGAAGAAAATGCTTGCTGCACTGGCAGTAAGTGCAATGGTGCTCGCCGTACCGGCAGTGTCGTCGGCATCCACCGCTTATCATCCAACGTCTTCCAGTACGGTAGCAGCACCGGTCATTTCCTTAGTGAAAGAGAAGAATGACCAGTATGTGACATGGAATACGAAGCTGGGAGAGGATGATGCTATTTGCATCGAGATTTCCACAGATGCTTCTTTCCCGGACGACAATAGGACAAGATACTGTTGGATCTATGGCGATGACGACGAAACGAGACTGGACGTGGATAATTACCTGGAGCCGGGTAAAAATTATGTGCGCGCATTTGTGAGAAAATATGGAACAGATTATACCACGAGTTACAGCGCTTATTCCGCTACGATACAGTGTACAGGTGAAGTGGGAACCACTTCTGTGACAGCAGAAGCAAAATCGACCAGTGTTAATTTAAGGCTCGGCAATTCCACGGATGTAACGGGATATGAAGTATACCGTGCAAAAGGAACCAGTAACAGTTACATGAAGATCGTAAAAACAAGCGATATGATCGTCAAGGATACCGGGCTGGAATCAGGGCAGACCTATACCTATAAGGTGCGCGGTTATGTTTATGCAAACGGCACGACAACTACGGGTGACTGGACCTATGTGCAGGCAACTACCTGGGGCAGCGCGCTTAACGTAAAGGCAGTGCCGACCGTGACGAAAAAATCAGCAAAGATAAAGCTTACCTGGTCGAAGGTATCCGGGGCAACCTCCTATGAGATCTACCGTACCACAGGCAGTTCCTCCAATGTATATGCGAATGGTTATGCTCCGTATAAGCTGCAGAACCGCGTAAACTGGGAGCTGATAGCGACTAAGGGTAAAAGCGCCAAATCTTATACGGATAAAAAGGTGAAGGCAGGCGTTTCCTATACATATCGGGTAGTGGCAGTAAAGGAAGAAAAAGCAAAGAAAACCACAACAAAGAAGCTGGTAGAGGGAAGCACATCTGTAAACCTGAAGTTTAATAAGAATTTTAGTTTTAATAATATCGTTGAGAAGACGAACGGTACGGTAGTGGTAAGCTGGAATAAGGTAGTCGGTGCGACCGGGTATCTGATCGAAAAGCGTGATAATACGACAAAAAAATATGCTACTTATGCAACGCTGAAAAGTACAGCGACCTCTTATACCTTCCCGGCAAATACAACGGATGCGGACATTTCTTACCGTGTCTATGCTTACAGCGGAAGCGTTTACTCCTATTCTGCCAGCATTTCTGTGGAAAGCAGTAAAAGTATCGTTCCGGCGGTAAGCGGCGTGAAAGCATCCGCCACAGCGGACGGACAGGGAGTGAACATTAGCTGGACAGCGGTTCCGGGCGCAGCTTATTATCGCGTATATCGTTCAAGAACTCTGAGTTACTATGATGCCCAGACAGGAAGCTACGGAAGAAGCGGAGATTATGTGTATGTAAAAGATGCGGACGGGTCTTCGGAACATAACATCAAAGGAACATCCGTAGTGGATACTTACACAGCGAGAACCGATGCCAGCGGAAAGGTGCTCTCTGTGATTAATGAGGGACCGCAGCAGGGCGTTGTATATTATTATTATGTGGCTGCTTATAAGCAGAATGGTACGTGGATGGAGAGCTCCGATTTTACTACAAAACCGGCACGGATCATGCTGACGAAGACCACAATCGCTGCACCGAAGACAGTAACGGCAAAGGCGGCAGGCAAAGGAAAAGTAACCGTATCCTGGAAGAAGGTGTCCGGTGTGACGCAGTATTGTGTTTACCGCTCCACAAAAAAATCCAGCGGTTATGAGCTGGTTTCCAGAGTTTCCGCTAAGAAAACCAAAGTGACACTTAAAAACCAGACAGCAGGAAAATATTATTATATTGTAAAAGCGGTCAAAACCAATGAAGCCGGAGCGGAGCAGTTCTCAAAAGCAAAGGTTTCTAAGAAGATTACCGTTAAATAAAGACAGTTGAATGGGCGTGCCGCCAAAAGGGATAGCGGCATAAGAGGAAAGAGAAATGGAGTTTGCAGACCGGCGTGACGGAAGTCATGCCGGTTTGCCGTTTTGGAGCAGGAAAGGAGCTGGCGACGGAAAGGGACAGGGAGAAGAGGCGCTGAAAAAAGACTTTTCATCGATGCTGGAACGGGTCCCGTGGCAGCATCTGTATCGAAAAGAAAAATAATTTCTTGCAAATCTTGCGGAAACCGCATTGTAAAATATCGATAAGATTGTTATAATAAGTTTTATCGGAAGGGAGATATCATGATGAAGAAGGGGAAACGATGGATACCGCTGTTTCTGGCGGCGGTTATGTGCCTGAACCCGATCTCGTCTGCCGTGCTGGCAGAGGGGGAAGAATACCGGGAAGAGAATGATGAAAATTCCGGCGAAACAAACGATTCTGAGGAAGGATCGGAGCATCAGGAAGCTTATTATGCGGAGATCCAGTCTAATCTGATTAGCGGATGGCCGCAGGGAGAAGCGATAGAAGCAGATGCAGCCATTGTGATAGATGCCAATACCGGCGCAATACTCTATAGTAAGAATATCGAAGGAAAGGAATATCCGGCGAGCATTACCAAGATCATGACCGTACTTCTGGCTCTTGAGAACGGCAATCTGGAGGATGTGGTTACGTTTTCCGAGAATGCGGTTTACAGTATTGAATTCGGAAGCTCCCATCTGGGGCTGACCGAAGGAGAAGAGCTGACATTGGAACAATGTCTGTATGGCATTATGCTTGCCTCGGCAAATGAGATTTCCAATGCGGTAGCAGAGCACATCGGCGGAGACGTTGATACGTTCGTACAGATGATGAATGACAGGGCGGCGCAGCTTGGCTGTACCGGCACGCATTTTGTAAATCCGCACGGGCTCCACGATGAGGACCACTATGTTACGGCGAGAGATATGGCGCTGATTATGCAGGCGGCGATGAAGATCGAGAAATTTCGTGAGATCATCAGCACAGTGGAATACCACTATCCCGAGACAAACCTGGTGGATGAAGAGCGGTATTTTATGAACCATCATAAAATGCTTTACGAAGAAGGCATCGAGTACGACGGGTGCCTCGGAGGAAAGACAGGTTATACGGACGCGTCATGGAATACTCTGGTCACTGCGGCGCAGAGAGACGGGCTGGAGCTTATTTGTGTAGTATTAAGAGAGCCGGGGCTGTACAAATCTTATGAGGAGACAAAGACTCTTCTGGATTATGGCTTTGCGAATTTTCAGACGGTGGAACTTGATAATACGGCGCTGACAAAAGAAAATCTGGAAATCGTGGGCATTGAGGATGCGGACGAGCTGGCAAAGATTCAGAATGCTGATTTTACGCAGGCTCCGTTTGCGCTGGAAAAATCAACACAGATCACGTTACCCGGAGGGATCGATACGGCATCTCTTCAGAAAACAATGGATTTCACGACCGGTACGCTTACCTATTATTATGAAGGGCAGGCATTGGGTTCATCGCATTTTGTTTATACGGGGCTTTGGGAGGCTCAGACGGAAGAGACAGAGACGGCTGCGGAAACGGAGACGGAGGCTTCCGAACGGGCAGAAGGCGTCCGGGGAACGGTACAATCTGTCTTTAAGGGAATTCTGGGTGTGGTATCATCCGCATACGGGAAGATGGATACGTTCATAAAGGAGAATACGGTGGCAGCAGCGGCGATGGGAGCTGTTTTGCTGGTAATCTTTATTCCTCTTTTGCTTGTTGCCATAGGCAGAAATAAAAAGTACAAGAAAATAATGCACCTCAGGGAAGAGGAGATGGCTTTAAGGAACCAACTGGAGGAAGAAATTGAGAAAAAGTCTGCAGCACAGATAGAGGCGGAGCTTCGCGCAGAGGAACCGAGACTGCAGTTGGAGGAAGAACAAAAGAAGAACCGGCAGCAGGAAGAAGCTGAAAAAGAACAGGAAGAAAAAGAAGAACAGGGAGACGCTGCAGAGGCAGATGAGGAAACCGCAGGGGAGCAGGAAACAGTACAGGATATAGGGTCCGCGCAGGAGCAGCAAGAGCCGGAGGACGAATATATCGAGGTTTCCCTTGAAGAAGCGGAGAAAAACGGAGGAACTTTTTAACAGCATTTTTTAAGAAGAATACGGGGGGAAGATAAGATGAACTGGGTATCACCAATTAAAGACGAAGAGACATTGGAGAAATTCAAAAAGGCATTAAGAGAAGTGGATGATAAATATTATATCCTGTTCGAAATTGGTGTAGGAACAGGAATGCAGCTTCAGGAAATTCTGAAGTTTAAAAATAAGGATATAAGGGGAAAAGACAAAATCGAAGCAAGTATTGGGACGAAAAACATCAAAAGGACATTTTCGATTCCTGATGATTTAAAAAAGATCATCAACGACTATACAGAGGGAAAAGATCCGGAAGCATATTTGATCCAGGGACATGCAAGTTCGCCGGCTGCGCTTTCCAGGGAGCAGGCATACCGCGTGTTTAAGAGCGTGGGCAAGGAGATGGGGCTGAACTCGATCGGCGCCCAGACGATGAGGAAAACCTTTGCCTGGAGATACTATAAGAGTACGAACGATATTTATTATCTGCAGAACCTGCTGAACCATGCTTCCCCGTCTATCACATACCGTTACATTGGCGAAAAACCGAATGTGGAGGTTGTATTAAAGAAGATGACCCCGGAAGAAAATGAGAGAAGCCGTTATCTTTTATATAAGGATGGGAACGGAAAGAAGCGTATGGAGGACATTATTGAGCTGTTCCGCACATTGGAAGGTGAGCTGGATAACCCGAGCAACAACGACGCTTTTTACGGAAAGGTGGATTGCCTTCTGACAGAGGTAGAAGAGCTGATCCGTAATTTCAAGAGTACAAAATAAAAAAGAAGAGAAAAATAACAACAGCTATTTTGCGTCCACAAAAGTGGTTGCCCAAATAGCTGTTTTTCTATGTGCGGTTTTATCAGGGCATATCCATCAGGACAGTTCCTTTGCAATATGCCGCTTTAAGCGTTTGCGCTCCCGCAGCTTTTCCTGCCGTTCACAGATTTCCAGGGCACGTTTATCGTCAATCAGCTTTAGCGTTTTTACACAGAAAAAGCCCTTTTGGTCCTCTGCTTTTTTCAGGCGGATTTTGCCTTTGAGGTAGCCGTGCTCCTCGCAGCAGGCAAGGCAGCTATAATTCCGGCTGCCGTTTAAAAACCAGCGTATTTTCTTTTTTGCCGGCTTCCCGCAGAGATAACATTTGGTAGAGACGACCCTCCGATCCCGCATGACATCCGTTTTGGTAGGAAATGTCTTGGAAATAAACTTGGAATAATTGTCAAATACGGTGTATATTTCATCTTTTCTTTTCCGGGGATTGCGGAAATAATCATAAGAAAAGAAAGGAAGGAGCTGTTCATCGGTAAGGCGCTTGAGGATCAAAGCCGTATAGTAGGCGTCTGATAATGCCTCATGAAAAGGAATATCCTTTTCAATGGACAGCATATCCACCGCGTATTCCAAAGTGCGCCGGCTTTTTCCATCCTCATAGGTACGGCTGAAAATTTTCTGTATATCGTAAAATTTCAGCGGAAAGGGGAAGAAATTAGCGACTTTGTGAAAACGTATATTTCGCTGCAGCTCCAGCAGGTCCAAAGAACCCCAGGTGCAGAAAAGGGCGTCCTCGCCGCACCACATGCGGAAGCGTTCGATGACATACGGAAAAGGATCCGCTGTGTCAAGCTGTTCCTGGGACATATGGATGATTTCCTGTGTCTTATAATGTAGACGGCGATAGACTGTCGGCTGAATAAATTCATGGAACCTGCCGGTTTCTTTTTTACTGCTGTCTAATTTTATCGCTCCGATTTCCAGCACTTCAAAAGGAAGCTGAGGATTCTCATGATGCTTTCCGTCGGGGCATTGGTTCCATTCCAGATCAAATATAATATAGTTCATAAGAGTTCTCCTGTTAGAATAGTATACACAGATATTTATTTTTCGTCAACTTGCATAGGGAGAAGGAAAAAGTTTCAGCAATGTGTTCAAAACATTTTTATCCTGTTTTTTTAGTTGGCAGATGTGACAAGCTATAAGAAGAAATTTTGGTTAATAGTGTTGTGGCAACTTTTTCGAAAACAGTGTATACTTTCCATGTAAGCAAACAGGGATTTGTAAAACAAATGGACAAATATTAGGAGGAAAGTAAAAAATGGCAAGTTTATCATTAGAGCACATTTACAAAAGATATCCGAACGGTTTTGAAGCTGTTAAGGATTTCAACCTTGAGATTGAAGATAAAGAGTTTATCATTT
>CAZGMH010000091.1:0-482 GCA_964526765.1 uncultured Eubacterium sp. | reverse complement strand
AGGACCGTCAGGATGTGGAAAATCCACCACACTTCGTATGATCGCTGGTCTGGAAGAAATTTCAGAAGGTACACTGAAGATTGATGACAGAGTAGTAAATGATGTTGAGCCGAAGGACAGAGATATCGCGATGGTATTCCAGAACTACGCTCTGTATCCGCATATGACAGTATATGATAACATGGCATTTGGTCTGAAACTGAGAAAGACTCCGAAGGATCAGATCGACAAGATGGTTAAAGAAGCAGCTAAAATCCTTGACCTGGAGAAACTGCTTGATCGTAAACCGAAAGCTCTTTCCGGTGGACAGAGACAGCGTGTTGCTATGGGACGTGCTATCGTGCGTGATCCTAAAGTATTCCTTATGGACGAGCCTCTTTCCAACTTGGATGCAAAACTTCGTGTTCAGATGAGAACTGAGATCTCCAAACTGCATGACAGACTGGGCGCTACCATTATCTACGTAACACATGACCAGACAG
>CAZGMH010000090.1:0-8973 GCA_964526765.1 uncultured Eubacterium sp. | reverse complement strand
AACAGCATAAATCCAGTTGTGTCACGCGCTGTATTTGTATATCAGAGGGGAGATGACTCCCGCCTTTATAGGCGGTGAGTAACAAATTTGTATCAGTGGGAGTCCAATCTCCCCTCTGATATACGCTCCGCGAGAATGCGCAGGGATTCGGAAATGAATTATGCCAGCAAAGCTGACCCGAATCCCGCGCCAGGACTCGCGAGCGAGTCTTGAATGTATCTAAATGGACAGAATACCATAAAGGAGGTCATAAGATGGGTAACAGAATTATTACAATCAGCCGGCAATTTGGCAGCGGAGGCAGAACAATTGGGAAAGAAGTGGCAGCGAAATTGGGGATTCCCTGCTATGACTATGAATTAATTACTCAGATAGCCAAAGAGAGTGGATTTGCGGAGGAGTACATAAAGGAACAGGGGGAATATACACCCCACGGAAACTGGTTTGTCAATGCCTTTGCGGGGCGTGATTTCAACGGATATTCTAATCAGGATTATATATGGAATATCCAGAGAAATGTGATTTTGGAACTGGCGCAGAAAAGTTCCTGTGTGATTGTCGGACGATGCGCGGATTACATTCTGAGGGATGAGGCGGATTGCCTGACCGTATTTATCCACTCAGATATGGAAAAGAGGGCAAAAAGGATTGTGGAAAAATACGGAGAGAGTGATGAAGCCCCGCAAAAACGTTTGAAAGACAAGGATAAACGGCGTGCCGCATACTATCAGTTCTATACGGATATGAAATGGGGCGCTGTAGAAAATTATCATGTTGCCCTGGACAGCGGCGTATTGGGCATCGGGAAATGTGTTGATATTCTCGTAGATTTATATTGAACCGGGAGAGTAAAATCTCTTGACAAAAAGTTGTTTCTGCTATATTATTTGATTCATATAAAACATATAGATTAAATATGAAATAGAAGAACGAAAAAATTGACCGGAAAACCGGAGGTTTGAGTTTGCCGCTTAAACCTCCGGTTTTTCTTTCACAGGGAATTGCTGTGCGGGATTCCTGTGGATTGTTTCCTAAATTTGAATCAGGAGGATAATCATGTCAATTAAGAAAATAGCCGAGAAAGCAGGCGTCTCCCCCTCTACCGTATCCAGAGTGTTGAACAATCCGAATTATAGATGCGCATGTCCCCAAATGCGGGATAAGATATGGAAAATCGCGATGGAGATGAATTATACGCCGAATGAGGCGGCGAGAAATCTGCGCGCCGGTATTTCAGCGGATAAGGAACATACTTACTATATTAATGTACTGATGACACGGACGGATACGTCCCAATCGGATCCGTTTTTTACGGAATTGCTGCATGTTATAGAGAGTGAAATACATAAACAGGTATGCATTCTTGCAAAGGTATGGTATATGCCGGTATTTTCCAACGATAAGCGCTGCAGGGCGGAAAATCCGGATAAGATTATCCGGGATATGTATGAGAGTATGGAGAACCGCTGCGACGGTCTGATTATCATTGGGAAATGCAATAAGGAGGCCCTGAAAAAATTAAATCAAAAATTTAAAAATGTCGTCTCGGTGAACAGAAACTCCACAAATTATGAGGTGGATGAGGTGCTTTGCGACGGAAGAAAAATCGCGTCCAGGGCGGTGGAATATTTGGTGGAGCTGGGACATAAAAAACTGGGATATGTGGGCGAATGTCACAACGAAGCGCGTTACAGGGGATTTCTGGATGTTTTGAACAGACACGATATTGAACTGGATCCGGATTACATTATTGAGACAAAGCAGACGGAGGCGGAAGGGTACGAGGCTATGAAAAGCTTTTTGCAGATGGAGGACTGCCCGACGGGGATTTATTGTGCAAATGATATTACTGCCCTTGGCATGTTAAAATGTCTTGGCAAATATAAAAACCGCTATTTTATGCCTTCCATTATTTCCAGCGATGACATTGAGGAGGCACAGTACAGCAAGCCAATGCTGACCACCGTGCGCCTCCCAAAGGATGATATGGGAAAATTTGCCATCTATCTTTTGCTTGACAGGATCCGCGGCGGCCATAAGGGAGTTGTCCGGGTGGAATTGGAAGGGAAATTAATGATACGCAACAGCTGTACTCCGGTGGAGGACAGCAGATGGTGCGACTATTATATTTAGCGATATGAGATTGTAATAATGCGAGGAGTGGAAAAATGGCGGAACGATTAAAATTCGAAAATTTTGAGGAGAAAACGTTTCAGGACAATAAGCTGGCTTTGGTTGAATTTTATTCTGACAGTTGTGTGCCGTGCAAACGTTTGTCCGTGATATTGTCACAGCTTGAGGAAAGCTATGGGGATCAGTTATTTGTGGGAAAGGTCAATGTTTTGTATGAAACGGAACTGGTTGAAAAATATGAGGTGGGCTCGACGCCGACAGTTATCTTTTTCAAAAACAAAGAGGTCATTGAAAAATTGACCGGTTTTCAGAAAAAGGAAGCGTTGGAGGCAATTGTGAAAGAAAATATAGGGTGAGATGCAATAAAAAATCGGGTGTCAAAAGCTGTATTTTATTTTATATATGGCAATATGCACAATAAGTTTTTTATATTCGGCAAAGGAATTCGGCGTTCCAACACAAACACGTTGATTTTTTTGTTTTGCTGCGCCGCTTATCTGTGTACAGAAATCAAAACTCGCGCTAAAAGCGCTCAAACAGTTGATTTCTGTACACGCTATGCTCGCAAAACTGCAAAAATCTGCCTATCGTTTGTTTATGGAAGCGCCGATGCCTTTGCCCGTATTTCAGAAAATTTATGGTCTTGTGCAAATTGCCATATTTGAAATAGAGTACAGGCTTTTGACATTCGAATTTTTATAGGAAATTGCTTCGCAATATCCCTATAAAATAAAAGCGCTGCGGGCAAAGGACGCGCACTCGTGCATAGGGAATAAAGCCGCTAAAGCGGCTGCCAGGCTGGGAATGGGAATACGCTCACTGAATAACAGCTTTGAATCAGAGCCAATGCTTTTATACATTATTATTATCGGTATTATTGGAATGGCGATTGAGAAGCTTGTCAAATGATTGGAAAAGAGGTTCACGGGATGGCCGTCTATATGAGGGAGACAAATGATCCGGCGGCCACATGGTTTTTCAGAATCAAAGAGTTTTACTGATGAAAAACACAGTGAAATACTATGAAATCCGGGATTGTATTTTAAGAAAAAATTCGTTATACTATTGCAATGTATGACGAATTTTTTTGCGTCAAAAGATTCGGGTGGACGGAGGATTTCAAAATGGATGAAAATAGAGATGAAAATAAAAATGTAAATGAGACCTGCCGGGCGCAAAAGCCTGTAAAACCCCATGCCCTGAATCAGTTTTCCAGAACAGAGCTTCTGCTTGGAAAAGAAAATATGGAACGTTTGCAGAATGCAAGAGTGGCAGTGTTTGGGATTGGCGGCGTCGGAGGTTATACGGTGGAGGCTCTGGCACGGACCGGAATCGGTACATTGGATTTGATTGATGATGACAGAGTTTGCCTGACCAATATTAACAGACAGATTTATGCGACCCGAAAAACTGTCGGGAAATATAAGGTTGATGTGGCAAAGGAGCGTATTCTGGAAATTAACCCTGATGCAGCGGTGAATATTTACAAGACATTTTACATGCCGGACACGGCAGAGCAGTTTGATTTTTTACAGTATGATTATGTAGTGGACGCTATTGATACAGTTACCGGTAAATTGATGTTGGTGGAACAGGCGCAAAAGGCAGGAGTGCCAATTATCAGCTCTATGGGAGCGGGAAATAAGATGGAAGCGTCAGGTTTTATGGTGGCGGACATTTATGAAACTTCCGTATGTCCTCTGGCAAAGGTGATGCGCCGGGAACTGAAAAAGAGGGGAATCAGCCATCTGAAGGTTGTTTATTCCAAAGAGAAACCCCTGACACCGGTGGATGATATGGCGATTAGCTGCAAAACAAATTGTATTTGTCCGCCGGGGACAGTTCGGAAATGTACGGCAAGACGCCAGGTGCCGGGCAGCAATGCCTTTGTGCCGTCCGTTGTCGGTCTGATTATCGCGGGAGAAGTGGTAAAGGATTTGACAATGTATTAGGATTTTAAGATGCAGGCAGAGAATAAAAGTTTGTTCCCTGCCTGTAGAAGTTTTTCAGAAAATCAGTTTTAAAGAGTTAAAAATAAATACTTGACAAAACAATCGGGATGTTATACTATCATTTTCACATAAAACATACAGAAAAAGTATGTATTATGAAACAGTGATAACTGACCGGAAAACCGGAGGTTTAAGTAAAAGTGCGGCAGCGCTTAGCTTAGATCTCCGGTTTTTGGGTGAAAAGGGAGAAATATTTATGATAACTCAGAAAATTGAAACCGATGTATTGATCATTGGCGGCGGTACGGCGGGATGTTATGCGGCGATTACGCTGGGAAAACAAACGGGTTTGAAGGTTCTGATAGCCGAGAAAGCCAATATCAGGCGGAGCGGATGCCTTGCAGCCGGAGTTAATGCCTTGAATGCATACATAACAAAAGGGCATACGCCGCAGTTTTATGTGGATTATGCAAAAAAGGATGCGGATGGAATTGTTCGGGAGGATTTGCTTCTGACAATGTCTGAGCGCCTAAACCGCGTGACGGAGGATATGGAAAGGCGCGGGCTGGTTATTCTGAAAGACGGGAATGGGGAATATGTTGCCCGCGGTCCCAGAAATTTGAAAATCAATGGTGAAAACATTAAGCCGCTGCTGGCAAAAGCAGTGGCAGAGCAGGAAAATGTAACGGTTATAAACCACATAAATATCACAGATTATAAGGTGGCGGATGAAAATGGGAAAAAACGAATTCGGGGAGCATACGGTTTTAACGTCAATGAAGAAATTTTTTATGATATTTATGCGGGGGCTGTCATCTGCGCGACAGGAGGGGCGGCAGGATTATACAGACCAAATAATCCGGGATTTTCCAGACATAAAATGTGGTATCCGCCATTCAATACAGGCGCTGGATACGCGATGGGTATTCTGGCAGGCGCGGAAATGACTACCTTTGAGATGCGCTTTATCGCCCTGCGCTGTAAGGATACCATCGCCCCCACGGGAACGATTGCCCAGGGAGCAGGTGCAAAACAGATGAATGCGTCCGGCGAAATTTATGAGACAAAATATGGTTTGACAACTTCCCAAAGGCTCTATGGGACTGTGACAGAGAATCGTCTGGGAAAAGGTCCCTGCTATTTGGGAACGGAAGGCATTTCAAAGGAACAGGAGCAGGACTTGTATAAAGCCTATCTGAATATGGCGCCCAGCCAGACATTGAAATGGCTGGAAAACGGCAGGGGGCCTTCCGAAGAAAATGTGGAAATCGAGGGTACGGAGCCGTATATTGTGGGCGGTCATACAGCCAGCGGCTATTGGGTAGACACCAATCGCGCCACCACAATTGGGGGATTGTACGCTGCGGGGGATGTGGCAGGCGGATGTCCGCAGAAATATGTGACCGGGGCTTTGGCAGAGGGTGAGATTGCGGCGGAATCCGCTGCAGAATATTTGGAAAAATTAAAGAAGTCCGAAAAAAAGGAATCCTTTTTTATGCCGGGCAAGACAACGTTTTCACATTTGAACATCAAAATGGAGGAAGAAGCGGGAAGAAAAAAGGCGGAATATGAGAATTACCTGTCCGGCAGCGATTTCACAATCACAGCAGAACAAGTAGAAGAAGCAATGCAGAAAATTATGGATGAGTACGCGGGAGGTATTTCCACCGGGTATCAGTACAATGAAGCCGGGCTTCGTTTGGCTGCGGAAAAAATCAAGGAACTTATGAAACTGACGGGGCAATTGCCGGCAGGGGATATGGATGACCTGCTGCGGATTTATGAATTGCGGGAACGCCTGATTGTCTGCCGCTCCGTCATTGCCCACCTGCTTGCGAGAAAAGAAACACGCTGGCACAGCTTTGCGGAAAACGCGGACTATCCTGGGAAATCCGACGAATGGCTGAAATATGTAAACTCAAAAATGGAAGATGGGAAAATAAAGATTATTTTCCGGGAGCTTGTGACAGGAGGGAATCGATATGAGCATTCGGATTCAGAGGAATAATTGTGTGGGGTGCGGCCGATGTATCGAAGCCTGTCCGGGAAATCTGATTAAAAGGGATTCCGATGGGAAGGCATATATCCGCCATTACCGGGACTGCTGGGGATGTACTTCCTGTGTGAAGGAGTGCAGGACGGGGGCTATTCAGTTTTTCCTGGGCGCGGATATCGGCGGAAGAGGAAGCATAATGACAGTCACGCAGCATGGCGATATCAGCACATGGCGGATTGAAAGCCCGGACGGAAAAATACAGACAATTGAAACGGACAAAAAAGACGCAAATAAATATTAGCAGTTTAAAGGAGGAAAAAATAATGGCAGGTTTATCACATCTTGACGAACTGGAAGCAGAGGCAATTTATATTATCAGGGAAGTAGCCGCAGAATGTGAAAATCCGGTAATGTTATATTCGATTGGAAAGGACAGCTCCGTCATGCTGCATTTGGCGCTGAAAGCCTTTTATCCGGAGAGGCCGCCCTTCCCGTTCCTGCATGTGGATACAACATGGAAATTTAAAGAAATGATTCGGTTTCGGGACGAGACAGCAAAAAAATTGGGAATAGAAATGCTTGTTTACAGCAACCAGGAGGGAATTGATGCGGGCATCAATCCTTTTGACCACGGTTCCGCCTATACCGATATTATGAAAACCCAGGCGTTAAAACAGGCATTGACGAAATATCAGTTTACGGCTGCTTTCGGAGGGGGACGCCGGGATGAAGAAAAGTCCAGGGCGAAGGAGCGTATCTTTTCTTTCCGGAATGCGGCGCAGGCGTGGGATCCGAAAAACCAGAGGCCGGAAATGTGGAAATTGTATAACACGCAGATTCAAAAAGGCGAGAGTATCCGTGTTTTCCCGATTTCCAACTGGACGGAAAAGGATATCTGGCAGTATATCAAAAGAGAAAATATTGAGATTGTGCCGCTCTACTTTGCAAAGGAGAGACCGGTCATTTACCGGGACGGTAATATTATCATGGTAGACGACGACCGTCTGAAGCTGCGTGAAGGTGAGAAAATTGAATACAAAAAAGTGCGCTTCCGCACATTGGGATGCTACCCGCTTACGGGAGGCGTGGAGTCAGAGGCGGATACGCTGGATGCGATTATTGCGGAGACGCTGAGCGCGGTATCATCCGAACGCACAAGCCGTGTGATTGACAGTGACGGCGGCAGCGCCAGCATGGAAAAAAGAAAGAGAGAGGGGTACTTTTAAAATGAACGGATTATTGAAATTTATTACCTGTGGAAGTGTGGACGACGGAAAATCCACGCTGATCGGACATATTCTCTACGACGCGAAGCTTCTCTATGCAGACCAGAAAAAAGCGCTGGAACTGGATTCCAAGGTGGGAAGCCGCGGCGGTGATATTGATTACTCTCTTTTGCTGGACGGCCTGATGGCGGAGAGGGAACAGGGCATTACAATTGATGTGGCATACCGCTATTTTACGACGGATAACAGAAGCTTCATCGTGGCAGACACGCCGGGGCATGAGGAATATACGCGGAATATGGCAGTCGGCGCTTCTTTTGCGGATTTGGCCGTGATTTTGGTGGACGCAAAACAGGGAGTGCTTGTCCAAACCAGGCGCCATGCAAGAATCTGTGCGCTGATGGGGATTCATTATTTTGTGTTTGCAGTCAACAAAATGGATTTGATTGATTATGATGAGAAAAAATTCCGGGCTATCGAGGCGGAAATTAGAAAGCTGTCTGCGGAATTGAAACTGGAACATATTAAAATCATTCCGGTTTCTGCGACTGAGGGGGACAATGTGACAAAGAAATCTGAAAATATTCCGTGGTACGATGGGGAAGCGCTGCTTACTTATCTGGAAAATGTGGATGTGACAAAGGCGGCGGAGGAAAAAGGATTTTATATGCCGGTACAGCGGGTATGCCGGCCAAATCATGAATTTCGTGGATTTCAGGGACAGATTGAGGCCGGCAGCATCCGAACGGGCGATACGGTTACCGCATTGCCAGGCCGGGAGCAGGCGCATGTAAAGAGTATCCATGTCGGCGACAGAAAGGAAGAAGAAGCATTTACAGGTCAGCCGGTTACGATACAGCTTGACCGCGAGGTGGATGTATCCAGGGGATGCGTACTGTCAAAGAATGCTGACGTAAAGATTTCATCTTCTTTGACGGCAACGATTCTCTGGATGGACGACGATACGCTGATGAGCGGAAAAAATTTTATGGTTAAAATCGGAACAAAGCTGATTCCGGGTGTGGTGACAAAAATTCATTATTCGATCGACGTCAATACCGGGGAACAGATGACCGCGGCTGTACTGAATAAAAATGAAATTGCGGTGTGCAGCCTGACTCTGACGGAAGATATTGTCGTGGATGAATTTTTGAGGCATAAGACACTTGGAGAAGTGATACTGATTGACCGGCTTACGAATATGACGTCCGCCTGCGGCGTAATCACATACATCAAAGAGACAGATAAAAAGAAAAGTCAGGTTTCAGGCAAAGAAATCCGCGCCGTGTTAAAAGGACAGGCGCCGATTGCCGTGGAATTTGTGTCCGGACGGGATGGTTTTTCGTATGATTTTGCGGAAAAAGTGGAGCGGCAGCTTATCGCAGCCGGAAAACACACTTACCTGTACAGACCTTTGCCGGGGGAACAGTATGATAAGACAGTCAGACATCTGATTGATGCCGGAATCATTGTCCTGCTTGTTCTGGACGGCAAAGTGGCGGTAAACCGGGCGCTTAGAAACGAAGACTTCTATTATTACGGATGGAAGCGGGAAGAAGTTCCCGAAGTTGAAGATGCGGTGGATCGGATGAAAAAACTGGCTTCTTTTTCAACCTATATTTCGGGTAATGGAGATTACAATATATAAAAAGATGAAAAAAGGATG
>CAZGMH010000089.1:5611-8991 GCA_964526765.1 uncultured Eubacterium sp. | reverse complement strand
GTATGATAATGAACCGCAGATTAAGTATCGCAATCGTTGCCCATAAAGATTATGATGATGTGAAAAAGGCGATTGTGTCTATTGAAAAGTATACGGATGCAAATATGGACAAGCGTATATATGTTGTTGATAATAGTTGCAAGGAATCCGGGGATACGGATAAGGAGGCGTTTGTGCAGTTTGTTCATGCTTTTGATGATGTCATATATCTTGATACCGGAAAGAATTTAGGGTTTGGGAAGGGCCATAATTATATTATGGATAAGCTTGATTCGGAGTATCATGCAATTGTCAACCCGGATATTGAATTGACAGAGGATGTTTTTACTGCCTTATTAGAGTATATGGATGTAAATGATGAAGTCGGTATGTGTATTCCGAGAATCAATGATGAAGCAGGCAATCTGCAGCGGGCATACCGGGAGGAACCAACCGTATTTGATATGTTTATACGCATGTTCTGCAAAGCGCTGTTTCCAAAGCGGATTGATAAGCATACTCTTCAGTATATGGATTACTCGGAACCGTTTCAGGTTCCGTTTGCCCAGGGGTGTTTTCTTGTGATACGTAGCGGATTATTTAAACAACTGGGAGGTTTTGATGATAAGTTTTTCCTGTATATGGAAGATGCTGATCTTTGCAGGAGAGTAAATGAAATATCTAAATTGATGTACTATCCGGGAGCTTCTGTGATACACAAGTGGAACCGGGAATCCCATAAAAATTTTAAATTATTCAGGTATCATATCCAGTCAATGAAGTATTACTTCAAAAAATGGGGTATGAAATGGAGCTAGGTGTCAGGGATGAGTTATCTGAACAAAGCAAACTTACGGAGATTAAAGGCAGCGCTTGGGCGCTATAAGCCCATAGATCTATACTGTAAAATAAAAGAAAAACTGAATGCCCCTTATCAGGATTATAATGAAAAGGTTACAGAATATCTGCCTTCAGCGGAGGAACTGGAAAGGCAGCGCATCTGCTGGCAGGAATTTGATGAGAAACCTTTAATCAGCATTGTAGTTCCGACGTATGAGACAGATGAACTATTTTTGCGGCAAATGGCAGATTCCGTGATTGCCCAGACCTATCCGGTATGGCAGTTGTGTATTGCAGATGGCAGTGCAAGCGATAAGGTGGAGCAGGTGATGCGGCAGTTTTATGCAAAGGAAGGAAGAATTGCTTATCGCAGGCTGGAGCATAACGGAGGTATTTCAGAAAATACGAATCAGGGATTTGTCATGGCAAAAGGGGATTATATCGCACTTTTAGACCATGATGATTTATTGGTCCCGTCGGCGCTTTATGAGATGGTGGGCGCAATTAATGAGACCGGGGCACAAATGCTCTATTCCGATGAGGACACAATCAATGAGGATGGCACGCAATATCTTGAGCCGCATTTTAAATTGGATTTTAACAGGGAACTGCTTTTGGGAAATAATTATATCTGCCATTTTCTTGTCGTATCTGCGGAGGTGTTAAAGCAGGCGGGAGGATTGGACAGCCGTTATGACGGCGCGCAGGACTTTGATTTTGTCCTCCGCTGCAGCCGGTGCGTGCCATATGTTCATCATATTCCCCGCATATTGTATCATTGGAGAGTTCATTCCGGCTCGACTGCCGGAAATACATCAAGCAAAATGTATGCTTATGAAGCAGGTAAAAAAGTGGTGGAAAGATATATAAAGAATGAGCACTGGAAGGGTAAAGTGACCATGTGTGAGGATTTGGGATTTTATCTGACCGAATATGAGGTTCCCCGCGGGCTGTCGGTGGGAATTTGCTTTTGGGGAGATGCATCACCCGCTTACGGAAAGATTAAAAAACAGATAGAAACGGAACTCACCGAATTAGATGTAAAAGAGGTCAGGTACTTTCAGGAGGGCGAAGAAGCAGAAAAACAGCCGCTTGATTATATTATCACCGTAAACCGCAGTATTCGGAAGCTTGAACCGGGAAGCATTGCGAGGCTTCTTGGAAGCTGTGCGCGGGATGGGGTCGGGAAAACAGGATGTAAGAGCATTGCGAAAGGAAAAGTTGCACAGTGTGGCTTTTGGGAGGAAAATGGAAAACTGGTTCCCAGATATCTGGGGCTTCCGCAGCATTTCAAAGGATATATGAAACGAGCATATATACCGGCAGAGGTGGATGCTGTCGGCAGAGATTTGATGGTGCAAAAAGTATCTGTTGAGGGAGGAAAATGTATTGTGGAACCGGCAGCAAGGGTATGGATATTGACAAGTCAGATGATATAATTTAGAATTTTTACAATAGGTTATGAGGCGATAATTATTAAAAAAGCGGAGGTGAGCTGTGGATTTATTAAAGCATGTTTTGAGTATAAGTAAGCAGGCATACGAGCAGGAAGTAAAGCGTTCAGAAATAATTGCATCCAAAATGGAGTATTTGTTTAAATGGCTCACTATTATTTTTGGGGCATTGAATGTTGTATTTCCGATTGTTATGAAGGAACTTCCGGATATTGCGGGAAAAGATAAGTGTGTCACATGGTATATAGTGGTAATGAGCATATTGGTGGCAGATATTATTGTCATCATTATTTTGAGCCTGCCCAGGAAAATAAAAGTCTATCCGCTGGGAATGGATATTCTGGAAAAAATACAGAAAGAACCGGACAGGTATATGACGGAGAATGAGTGTATCAAAAATCAGATTTTCCGCATAGATGCTATGACAAAAAAACTCAGTAAGAATAACGATGGCGCTGTGCGATGGCTGAGACTGGCAGATTTCCTTATGGGACTTGCTATGATAAGTATGGGGATTTTGTTTATTACAGTGATGAAGGGGATATGATGGATAAGCAGACGGAGAAAGACGAAAGTCAGGAAACACAAAAGATAAAAGAAACAGTGGATTATATTAAAGGATTAAACATTCCGGAAGAACTGGCAAAAGCGGAAGCAGAGCTGAAAGATAAGTATCAGGCGTTTGACTAGAGGGGGACACATATGGAGAAACATTTTGATGAGACTTATTACAAAGAAATGAGGAAAAGTATAAAAAAATATTCTCAGGACTATAATAATGTTGTGGAAAAGAACAGGATACTGGAACAGGCGGAACAACAAAGAGACGCTGTAGCAGAAAGGAATTATAAAGTTTTACAAAGGTTTGGGGCTATGTAATACATGGGGAAAACAGAGGAAGAATTAAAAACATTTAATAAAACAAATTTACTGGATGATATTTATAAAGTTATTTCTATAGAAAAAAATAATTTAAGGAATGAGTTAAAAGACTTTATCTGGCCCAGATTGGATTTTTTACAGGGCAGAAAGCGAACACATCTACGATACTATTTGTTTGAGGACAGCTATGTGGAAACAGAATGGAAAGATATGATTAGTATCCAT
>CAZGMH010000089.1:3793-5511 GCA_964526765.1 uncultured Eubacterium sp. | reverse complement strand
TTTGTTTGAGGACAGCTATGTGGAAACAGAATGGAAAGATATGATTAGTATCCATTATATCAATACTTCCTATCATGTGCAGAATACGGTCATGCGGGTGCATGTTTTTAACCGGGATGAAATTTCTGAAAAATCTTATTTGGGATGTTTTACACTCCGTAAAATTGATGAAGCCCGTATCATGTTATCGTATATTTACCCGAATTGGGCTAACTTGGTTTGCGGAGGCGCACAATTGTACGTAATGACATATCCGAAAGAAGTGCATATCTGCGGCCGTAAACTGAAATTTTATACATATCCTCTCTTAGTACAGGACAATATTACAATTACCTGCGCTCAGGCAAGTATAATTTCTATGACGAGATACCTGCATAAGAGATATGATTATAATCGGGCGCGCATTATTGATATAAATAATGCATTTTCGTATGGAAAAACAAAGATGTTTCCCGCAACAGGGCTGCTGGCAACTCAGATGATAGAAATTTTTAATTATTATGATGTACCGATTGGATATGAGGTTCTCAATAGCGAGAGTGAAGAAGATTATAAAAAATTCCGTGAGTATATTGATTACTCCATCGAAAGCGGATTACTGGTATTGCTTGCATTGGGAATCCGGGAAGAAAACGTATTGAAAAGGCATATCATTCAGATAATCGGACATCCGGCCAGGGGAAGAGAATCCTATGTTATATATGATGATTCGGGATGTCTGTTAAAAAATATGGGATTAAGCGGTTTTGTAAAGGTAATCAGATGGGAGAGACTGAAAACATATATTCGCGAACAATCCGGATTTCTTATGTATCCGATACATGAAAAAGTGTATATACTGTATGATGATTTAAAAAATATATTTATGCATTATTTTAACGGCATTCCCGAATTGGTGGAGTTAAGCAGTTCGGGAGATGCGCTTGTGGATCAGGCGCGTTATTTGTTGGTGGACAACAGAGAATTGAAAGCATATTTACTAAACTGCGTCATACCGGATGAAACATTGGAGAAAGAAGCCAGAGAAGAAGCCGAGTATTTGACAGAAATTAGCATGCCCCATTTTGTCTGGTATTGCGAGATACCGCTTAAGGATAATAGTTATTTGGTGTTTGCAGGAGATCCGACTTATGGAAAAATGACATCTCATATGATTTTTTATAACAGAGTTGCAATCAGAGTTCATGCACAATTGGGGATTCTGAAATATGAGCAGCATTTGTAATGTATATGAAAAGGTTATATAGCTGTCAATCGTAAAACACCATGATTGGCAGCCGTTTTTTTGTATAATTGCAGGGGAATTTTATATTCGAATAATGTTTTTCCTGCCTGTGGAGGAAAAAGACATGATATCTGTCGCAGTAGTGACATACAATGGAGAAACACATATAGCAGAGCAGCTTGACAGCATTTTACGGAATCTCGGTAAGAATGATGAAGTTGTAATTTCTGATGATGGCTCTGGCGATTGTACAAGAGATATTTTAGAGCAGTACCGGGAAAAAGACGCGCGAATCCGTGTTCTGGACGGACCGGGACAGGGAGTGATTGCCAATGTGGAATACGCGCTGAAGCACTGTCAGGGGGATTATATCTTTTTATCCGATCAGGATGATGTGTGGATGCCGGACAAGGTTCAAAAGGTCATGGATGTATTTGAGAAAAAGAGCGCCATGCTGGTGGTACATGATGCCAGAGTGACAGACGCATCCTGT
>CAZGMH010000089.1:0-3693 GCA_964526765.1 uncultured Eubacterium sp. | reverse complement strand
GTGACAGACGCATCCTGTCAGGAGGTTTTGATACCGTCTTTTTTTGAATACCGGAAAAGCGGGAAAGGGGCATTGAAAAATATTTATAAAAATACTTATATAGGATGCTGTATGGCTTTTCGCCGGGAAGTATTGGACGTGGTTTGCCCGATACCGAAAAATATCCATATGCATGACCAATGGATTGGCGTAAAATGTGATATGAAATATCATCGAACCGTGTTTTTGCCGGAACCGTTGATTTGTTACCGCCGGCATGAAAATAATGTGTCGGAGCTGACCCACGGCAGCGCGGGGGAAATGATTCGGAACCGGTTTGTGTTTGTGAAAGAGATTTTAAAGAAATAATCCGGATGCGCAAAAAATTTGCAGGATGCCGGAGGACGGACAGAAGCGGGCAGGAGGATATATCATGAAATTATCCGGTTATTATTCATCAGGCGAATTTGCCCGGATGGCCAAGGTGTCTATCCGCACAATTCGCTTTTATGACAAACAGAATATTTTGAAGCCCTCCTATGTGAAACCTTCCGGGGCGCGGTTTTATACGGACTCGGATTTTGCCCGCCTGCAGCAGATTTTGCTGTTGAAATATCTGGGATTTTCGCTGGAGGAAATTCGGGAAATGCTGGTGGATGACCCGGATTATCATTTTATGCTTAACTCGCTGCGGCTTCAGAAAAAGCTGGTGCAGGATAAAATTGAGCAGATGCAGCTTGTGGAGAATGCAATTGAGAGCACGGCATCTGCGATAGAGCAGGAGCGGCAAATTGACTGGAGCCGTATGCTGGAACTGATTCATTTAACCGGATTTGAAAAGAGTTTAAAAAGTCAGTATCAAAATGCCAGCAATATTTCCGCGCGTATCCGTCTGCACCGGGATTATTCACAGAACAAAAAAGGGTGGTTCCCGTGGATTTATGAACAGTGTCATATAGAAAATAATATGCGGATTCTGGAAATTGGCTGCGGAGACGGCGCCCTTTGGATGGAGAATAAAAGCAGGATTCCCGAAACGGTTCAGATTACCCTGTCGGATGCGTCTAATGGAATGCTGCGGGATGCGCGGAGAAATATCGGGGCGGAGGAAAAAAACTTTTCTTTTTTGGCTTTTGATGCGCACAAAATCCCGTTTCCGGATGAAACCTTTGACAGAGTAATTGCGAATCACGTGCTTTTTTACTGCGAGGATATCCGGCAGGTGTGCCGGGAGGTGAGCCGCGTTTTGAAACCGGGGGGAGAATTTTTGTGCAGTACCTATGGAAAGGCACATATGAGAGAAATCACGGAACTGGTACAGGAGTTTGACGAGCGCATTGTGCTTTCCGGGGAAAAATTATATGAATGCTTTGGTCTGGAAACCGGAGCAGACATTTTGAGGGAAAGCTTTTCTGATATTGCGTGCTGCAAATATGAGGACAGTATTATAATTGACCGGTCAGAACCATTGATTGAATATATTTTATCCTGTCATGGAAATCAGAATCAGTGGATTTTAGACCGATATAAGGAATTTCGTATTTTTGTGGACCGAAAAACGCAGCCAGGATTTTATATTACAAAAGATGCAGGTGTATTTATCTGTAAAAATGCATAGAAAAGTAATGACAATATTGTGAAAAACATACAAAAATTGTTAAAACCGGAAAAAAAGCTTGAAAGTTACCTAACGGCACCTTATATACTTATACATATACAGATTCCTGTCAAGGCGGGAGGATTGAAAGGAGATATTATTAATGAAGGGTATTATTTTAGCGGGCGGCTCAGGCACACGCCTTTATCCGCTCACAATGGTTACATCGAAACAGCTTCTTCCAATTTTTGACAAACCAATGATTTATTATCCGATGTCTGTACTGATGAATGCCGGCATTCGGGAAATTCTGATTATTTCCACACCGCAGGATACGCCGCGTTTTCATGAGTTGCTGGGAGACGGACATCAGTTTGGGTTGAATCTTTCTTACGCCGTACAGCCAAGCCCGGACGGACTGGCACAGGCGTTTATCATCGGTGAGAAATTTATCGGAGACGATACGGCCGCAATGGTTCTCGGTGATAATATTTTTGCCGGACACGGTTTAAAGAAGCGTTTAAAGGCTGCGGTAGAGAATGCGGAGTCGGGAAAGGGCGCAACTGTATTTGGCTACTATGTGGACGATCCGGAGCGTTTTGGCATTGTGGAGTTTGATCATGAGGGGAAAGCAATCTCCATTGAAGAAAAACCGGAGCATCCAAAGAGTAACTACTGTGTTACGGGACTTTACTTTTATGACAACAAAGTTGTGGAATATGCAAAGAATCTGAAGCCAAGCGCCCGCGGGGAATTGGAAATCACGGATCTGAACCGCATTTATCTGGAGGACGGCAGTCTGAATGTCGAACTGCTGGGGCAGGGCTTCACCTGGCTGGATACAGGTACTCATGAGAGTCTTGTGGACGCTACCAATTTTGTAAAGACCGTGGAGCAGCATCAGCACAGAAAGATTGCCTGTCTCGAAGAGATTGCATATTTGAATGGATGGATTACAAAAGAGAATGTTCTGGAAGTTTATGAGATTTTGAAGAAAAACCAGTATGGCCAATACCTGAAGGATGTTCTGGATGGAAAATATCAGGACGGCTTATACTAAAATGATACCGGGCGGAAGCTGATAACCGCCTGATGCCGCGGCGCTTTGCGGCAGCCTGCGGATACAATGTAAGAAGAGGAGAATTTATGATGACAATTATTGTTACCGGCGGCGCCGGATTTATCGGAAGTAATTTTGTATTTCATATGCTGGACAAATACCCCGATTACCGCATTGTCTGCCTGGATTGCCTGACCTATGCGGGAAATTTGTCCACACTTGAACCGGTTATGGATAATCCTAATTTTCGTTTTGTAAAGGAAAGCATAACAGACCGTGAAGCTGTATATAAATTATTTGAGGAGGAACATCCTGATATTGTTGTAAATTTTGCGGCGGAAAGCCATGTGGACCGTTCCATCGAGAATCCGGAAGTATTTTTGGATACCAACATCAAGGGGACGGCTGTGCTTATGGATGCATGCCGCAAATATGGCATTCAGCGCTATCACCAGGTTTCCACGGATGAGGTATACGGGGATCTGCCGTTGGACAGACCGGATCTTTTCTTTACCGAAGAGACGCCAATCCACACAAGCAGCCCATATAGCTCATCAAAAGCGGGAGCTGATTTATTAGTTTTAGCATATCACAGAACCTATGGGCTTCCGGTGACAATCAGCCGCTGCTCCAACAATTATGGCCCATACCATTTCCCGGAGAAGCTGATTCCTCTGATGATTGCCAACGCGCTGAATGACAAACCGCTTCCGGTATACGGCAAAGGTGAGAATGTCCGGGATTGGCTTTACGTGGAGGATCACTGCAAAGCGATTGACCTGATTATCCATAAAGGCCGTGTGGGTGAGGTTTACAATATCGGCGGACATAACGAGATGAAAAACATTGACATTGTCAGGATTATCTGCAAGGAGCTCGGCAAGCCGGAAAGCCTGATTACTTATGTGACAGACCGTAAGGGTCATGATATGCGTTACGCGATTGATCCGACGAAAATTCACAATGAACTTGGCTGGCTCCCGGAAACAAAATTCGCCGACGGTATCAAGAAGACAATTCAGTGGTATCTGGACAATAAGGAGTGGTGGGAGACCAT